>NZ_RZPI01000265.1:0-6945 GCF_003998715.1 Mesorhizobium sp. M7A.F.Ca.CA.002.15.2.1 | reverse complement strand
CCGCGCCTGTGGATCGACGCCATCAGCCATGTCGCCATGGGGCGCGACCGCCGCACCTATCGCTTCCTCAAGGACACCCGCATCGGCCGGGTGGTGCTTGCCGAATCCACTGAGATGAAATCGGTTGCCGATTCCGTGACGCGCTATGTCGCCGAGCGCATCGTCGAGCGTCAGAGGATGCTGGAAGGCGGCGTCGAACCCGCCGTCGCCGGCCTGAAACGTGCGTATGTGCCAGAAGCCGAACCGCCGCTGCGCGCGACGGAGCGCGGCAAACGCTGGTCGGCCCTTCTGTCCGGGCTTGGCCTGGTCGCTGCCGGCGCATTGGTCGGCCTTGTGGTGTCGGTCGTCCTGTTCTGGGACCGCATCATGGCCATGGTTGTCAATTTGCGGCCATAGCGGCCTCGGCGCCAAGCTCCACCGTCTGCAGATCGGATGGCGGTATGGACGGCCCGGTCAGGCCGCGCCGTGTCAGCCGGATCCGCCAGTTTCCCTTTTCACCGTCGATGTCGAACAGATTATACTGCGCCGCCGGGTGCTTGCCACCCGGCGCCTGGCCGGCGGCAGCGACACCGACCGCCGGGATCCTGACGCCTCGACCGCCGATGAAGAACAGCGACGGCAGATGCGAATGGCCGTGCAGCACAAGGTCGGCGCCATGGCGGCGAATGATCTTGTTGAAGCGGGCGATGCCGAACAGCCGCTTGTGCTGCGGGACCGCGCCGCGCACCGGCGGATGATGGATCATGATGACGCGGAACAGCCCCTGTCCGGCAGTGTCCTGGAGGATTTTGCCGAGCCTATCCCCCTGGCCTTCCATGAAAAACCCATTGGCCATGAAGGGTGCCGTGGCGCGCGCCGTCGAGACGCCGATCAGCGCGACATTGCCGCGTACACGCAGATAGGGGAAGGCGTTGCGGTCGACCGGCGTGTTGACGCCGTCGCCGCTCATCCACGCCGCCCAGGACCGGCAGACCTTGTCGAAGGCGCCTGGCACATAGGCGTCGTGATTGCCCGGAACGACCGAAACATCATGCGGCGGCCCCAGCGTCTCCAGCCAGTGCCTGGCCATCTCGATCTCGCCGTCGAGCGCCAGATTGACCAGGTCGCCGGTGACGGCGAGGTGATCAGGCGTGTTCGCCTTGATGTCGGCGACGATCGTGTCAATGACCGCATCATGCATATGGCGGCGGCGGTTGCGCTGCCAGTTGACATAGCCGAGCACGCGCTTGGAGGCGAGATCGCGATAGGATACATCGGGGAGCGGCCCCAGATGGACATCGGAAATATGCGCGAGCCTGAACATACAACCTTCATAGGCGACCCGCGCGCGGCTTTCCACCCACGGTTTCGCTATCAATGACGAGCCCTGAAGATGCCTTCCGCCAGACCGGCTGGCCAGGGTTGAGGGCCAGGCTGTTCCATCTCTATTTCGTGCTGCGGAGGCCGATGACGCTTGGCGTGCGCGGCCTGATCCACGACACAGCGTCCAGATCCGTCTTCCTTATTCGCCATACCTATGTACCGGGCTGGCAGCTTCCCGGCGGCGGCGTCGAAGTCGGCGAGACGATGAACGAGGCGCTGGCCCGTGAACTGGCCGAGGAAGGCAACATCGCACTGACCGCCCCGCCGGTGCTCAAATCGATGCATTTCAACCGCCGCTCCAGCCGCCGCGATCATGTCGGCCTTTATCTGCTCGAGCATTTCAGCCAGACGGCGCCGAAGCTGCCGGACCACGAGATCGCCGAAGCCGGCTTCTTCCCGCTCGACCGCTTGCCGCGGGGCACGACGCCGGCGACGCTGCGCCGGATCGCCGAGGTTTTTGACGGCGAGCAGCCCTCGCCCTACTGGTAGGTCAGGCCGCCGCTTTCTCGAAGCGGGCCCGGTCATGCCGTGCGGCATAATCGAGATCCGGTCCGACAGGCACGATCCGCGTCGGATTGATCGTCTGGTGGCTGCCGTAATAATGAGCCTTGATGTGATGCATGTTCACCGTCCCGGCCACGCCAGGGACCTGATAGAGATCGCGCAGATAGTTGGACAGGTTCGGGTAGTCGGCGATGCGGCGCAGATTGCATTTGAAATGGCCGACATAAACCGGATCGAAGCGCACCAGCGTGGTGAACAGCCGCCAGTCGGCCTCGGTGATACGACCACCGACGAGATAGCGCTGTTTTGCCAGTCGCTCCTCCAACGTATCCAGCGCCGAAAACAGCTCGCCGAAAGCCTCTTCATAGGCGCGTTGCGTGGTGGCGAAGCCGGCGCGATAGACGCCGTTGTTGATGGCGGGATAGACCAGCGCATTGATGCGGTCGATCTCGCCGCGCAACGCCTTCGGATAGAAATCGAAGCTGGCGTCGCCCCAATCATCGAAGGCTGAATTCAGCATGCGGATGATTTCGGAAGACTCGTTGGAGACGATGGTCTGCTCCTTTTTGTCCCACAGCACCGGCACAGTCACCCTGCCCGAATAGGCGGGATCGGCCTTGGCATAGATCTGGTGCAGGAAGTCGAGGCCGTAGAGCGTGTCGCCCGTGGCGCCGTCCTCAGCTACGAACGTCCAGCCGTTGGCGCCCATGAAATGATGCACCACGGACACCGATATGATGCCCTCCAGCTTCTTCAGCGCACGAAAGATCAACGTCCGGTGGGCCCACGGACAGGCAAGCGAGACATAGAGGTGATAGCGGCCGGGCTCGGCCTTGAAACCGCGCGTCCGGCCTTCGGCAGGCGCCCCGCCAACGGTGATCCAGTCGCGCCATTGCGACTGCGCCCGCACGAACCTGCCACCATTGTCCGCCGTATCGTACCAGCGGTCCTGCCATCTTCCTTCGACCAGCAATCCCATGCGAATCTCCTTGCGTCCTGTTGGTTGATGTAGGCGCAAGGCTGCCCTGTCGAAGACGTCAGGTGCTGAACAGACCGTCACTTGGCCGAAATGACGGACAGAAACGGCCGATTGCAGCGGCGGGAAATTGATGCTAGCGGACAATCCGCATGTTCGACTTTGCTTTGATCCGGTTTGACCGACGACGAAAGGGCGCCCGCGCTTGATGAAGCGCTGACTGGCGAATGCTGCCGTTTGCAGCAACCTTTCCTCCTTGTACCGGACCGCAAAGACCATGAGCCTTGCCGACGTGAAATACCTGCCGGAAACCCCGGCGCACGACCCCGAGATCGAAGCCATCAACGACGAAGCCTTCGGGCCCGGCCGCTTTGTGCTGGCCGCCTACAAGATTCGTGAGGCCGGAGGGCACGAGCGCTCGCTGTCCTTTGTCGCCGTCAATGGCGACATCGTCGTCGCCTCGGTGCGCATGACCCGCATCGCCGCCGGTGCCGGCCGCGCATTGATGCTCGGGCCGCTCGCCGTGCGGCCGGCCTTCAAGAATCTCGGCATCGGCCGCCGGCTGGTGGCGATCGCGCTGGAGGCCGCTGCCCGGGCCGGCGCACCTGCCGTCATGCTGGTCGGTGACGAGCCCTATTACGGGCCGCTCGGTTTCAAGCGGATTCCGCGCGGCCAGATTTCGATGCCGCGCCCCGTCGACCTCGACCGGCTGCTGTCGCACGAGATCGCGCCGGGCGCGGTCGCCAGGCTCTTGGGCGAGGTCTGCCACGCCGATCAGGCCAGGGTGACCGATCCTACCGCGGCGATGGCTTGACCTTTCCCATCGATCTGGCGCCTGATCCGTCCACTGTTCCTGAGATCAAAGGATGACGTCATGAACCCGAACGGCCAGATCGCGATCGTCACCGGCGGCGGCTCCGGCCTTGGCGAGGCAACGGCGCGCGCGCTGGCCACCAAGGGAGCCCGCGTCGCCATCTTCGATGTCGGTATTGACCGCGCGGTCAAGGTCGCGGCCGAGATCGGCGGTATTGCCGTCCAATGCGACGTCAGCAGCGCCGACAGTGGGACTGCTGCCCTCGCCGACGTCGCCGCCAAGCTTGGCGAGCCGCGTATCCTGATCAATTGCGCCGGCATCGCCATCGGTGTGAAGACGATCGGCAAGGATGGTCCCCATCCGCTTGATCAGTACCGCAAGGTGATCGAGGTCAATCTGATCGGCACGTTCAACATGATCCGCCTCGTCGCCGAACGCGCGTCGAAGCTCGAGCCGCTGCCGGGCGGCGAGCGCGGCGTCATTGTCAACACCGCTTCGGTTGCCGCCTATGATGGCCAGATCGGGCAGGCCGCCTATGCGGCGTCCAAGGGCGGCGTCGTCGGCATGACGCTGCCGGTGGCGCGCGACCTTGCCCGTTCCGGCATCCGCGTCTGCACCATCGCTCCCGGCATCTTCAAGACGCCGATGATGGCCGGCATGCCGCAAGAGGTGCAGGATTCACTGGGCGCCGCCGTGCCGTTCCCGTCGCGCCTGGGCGAACCGTCCGAATATGCCGCTCTCGCCCTGCACATCATCGAGAACCAGATGCTGAACGGCGAGACCATTCGCCTCGACGGCGCCATTCGCATGGCGCCGAAATAAACCGGTCATGAGCGCCGGCCTGTCCGCTGCCGCTAAAACCGGTCCGCTGACCGGGCTGAAGGTGATCGAGATGGCCGGGCTCGGCGCCGTGCCGCTGGCCGGCCTGATGCTGTCGGAGATGGGCGCGCAACTGTTGCGCATCGAACGGGCGGGGACGAGCCAGCTCCTGCCGCTGCCGGATGAGTATAACATCGACCGCCATGGCCGCGCCGTGCTGCGCCTCGACCTGAAGCGCCGTGAAGGCACCGATCTGTTGCTGCGCCTTGCCGAAAAGGCGGACATGTTGCTCGAAGGCTTTCGCCCGGGCGTCATGGAACGGCTCGGCCTCGGCCCGGAAACGGTGCTGGTGCGTAACCCGGCGCTGATCTACGGCCGTATGACCGGCTTCGGCCAGGGCGGTCCGCTCGCCGGCCGCGCCGGCCATGACATAACCTACCTCGCCTATAGCGGCGTGCTGCACGCCATCGGCCATGCCGGCGGCCGTCCCGTCACGCCGCTCAACCTCGTTGCAGACTATGGCGGTGGCGCCATGATGCTGATTGCCGGTGTGCTGGCCGCCCTGTTCCAACGTTCGCGCACGGGCAAGGGTGAAGTTATCGACGCCGCGATGGTCGATGGCGCCTCGATGCTGGCGGTGCCCCTGCACGCCTTGATGGCGGCCGGCTTGTGGAGCGACAAGCGTGGCGCGAACCTGCTCGATTCCGGCGCCCCGTTCTACGACACCTATGAGACGTCGGACGGACGTCATATCGCCATCGGTTGTCTCGAGCCGCAATTCTTCGCCGAATTCGCGAGGCTGCTGCCGCTCGACGAGTGCTTTGCATCCGGCCAGTACGACAAGGCCCTGTGGCCGCCGATGCGCGCCGCCATTGCCGATCGGATCCGGCAGAAACCACGCGACGACTGGGACCGGTTGTTCGCGCAAACCGATGCCTGCGTTGCACCCGTTCTGTCGCTGCAAGAGGCAAAGCACCACCCGCACAATCGGGCACGCAACGCCTCTGTGACGGCAGGTGCATTTGAGCGCCCGGCCCCGGCCCCGCGTTTCTCGAGTTCGCAACCGACATTGGCCACTATGCCCGGCGATGAGGATTTGTTGCCGTCGACAACGCTGGCACGTTTCGGCTTTGCGAAAGCCGAGATCGACGACCTTGTCAAATCCGGCTTGCTGACCGATAACTAGAGAACAAAAATCAACTTACTGCGGTGCTGCCTTGGACGACCCGAAGAAGGACGTGATCCGTGAGACGGACGCCGAAGCGATCCGGCTGGCGAAGACGCTTCTGCGCAGCGCCCGCTTTGGCGCCCTGGCGGTGATCGAACCGCAAACCGGCTCGCCGCTGGCCAGCAGGGTTGGCGTGGCCACCGACATCGACGGCGCACCGCTGATCCTGGTGTCGATGCTTTCGGCGCACACCGGCGCGCTGCTTGCCGACCCGCGCTGTTCCCTGTTGCTCGGCGAACCAGGCAAGGGCGACCCGCTGGCGCACCCGCGCCTGACACTGGTCTGCCAGGCGGTAAGGATCGAGCGCGGATCGGCCGAACACGCCCGCACCGAGCGCCGTTACCTCAATCACAATGCCAGGGCGAAACTTTACGCCGGTCTCGGTGACTTTTCGATCTTTCGCCTCGATCCGCAACGCGCCAGCCTCAACGGCGGCTTCGGCAAGGCCTATCAGCTCGACCGATCGGATCTGCTCGCCAGCGGACCGGTCGTCGAGGAACTCGCGGCGCGCGAACAATCGGCCATCGACCACATGAACGCCGACCATCTCGACGCGATCGCCGTTTACGCACAGCATTTCGCCAAAGTATCCGGCAACGGCTGGCGTATTGCCGGATTCGATGCCGATGGCATGGATCTGGTGTCGGGCGACGGCGCTTGCCGGGTCTTTTACCCGCAACCTCTGGGCGCAGCAGGTGAATTGCGGCACGTTCTGGTCGATATGGCGAGGGCGGGCCGAGCCATTGTCGACGCCGGGACTGAGACTTAATTATGCTGGATCAAAAGCAACACTTGAGATTTAGGTGAAATGCTCTACCTTTTAGTGACGCTGAATCGCCAGCGCCGATCGATAAGTGAATTTATGGAATCAGACGCCATTGCCCCCATGGCGTCGGGATGAACAGGAAGCATGGGGGATCGATGGTCTCGACAAAGCTAATCGTGAACGCCGAATCGGCGGCAGAGTTTCTCATGCTGATGGGCAATGAGAAGCGACTGTTGATCATGAGCTACCTCGCCGAAGGTGAAATGTCGGTGGGAGCCATAGCCGAGAAGGTGATGCTCAGCCAATCCGCCCTGTCCCAGCATCTCGCCAAGTTGCGGGCGCTCGACCTTGTCGACACCCGCCGCGACCGGCAGATGATTTACTACTCCTGCAAATCCGACGCCGTGCGAGAACTGCTTGTCATGTTGGACGGCATTTTCGGCAGCGGCAAGGATGACCTGTCCCAGATGGCGCAC
>NZ_RZPI01000264.1:0-6945 GCF_003998715.1 Mesorhizobium sp. M7A.F.Ca.CA.002.15.2.1 | reverse complement strand
GCGCCGGCCGCAGCGAGATCGCACAGACGGTCTGCGGCCTCAGGCCAATGACCTCTGGAACCGTCGCGCTCGACGGAAAGCAGCTGCGGCTGCGCAGTTATGGCGATGCGGTCAAGGCGGGGCTGGTCTATCTCTCTGAGGATCGCAAAGGCTCCGGCGTGTTCCTCGATCTGCCGATCGCGGCGAACATATCGGCGCTCGACCTCGGCCGGCTCACCGGGCGCCTCGGCCTGCTCGACCGCAAGGCCGAGGATCGTCAGGCGCGGGAGCTGACCGGCAGGCTCGGCGTGCGCATGGCCGGCATCGAGGCCACTGTGTCGACGCTGAGCGGTGGCAACCAGCAGAAGGTTGCCATCGCCAAGCAGCTGTCCGTCAGTCCCAAGGTCATCATCATGGACGAGCCGACGCGCGGGATCGATGTCGGCGCCAAGGTCGAGATTCACCGGCTGCTGCGCCAGCTAGCCGGCAGCGGTGTCGGCGTCATCATCATCTCGTCCGAACTGCCGGAGCTGATTGGCTTGTGCGACCGCGTTCTTGTGGTGCGCGAAGGCAGGATCGCCGGCGAACTCGCCGCCAGCGAGCTCGGTGAAGAAGCCATCATCATGCTCGCCTCGGGCGTCCAGGACAGTTCAATTCAAAGGCAGGCCCAGAATGTCGCCTAGGGAATCAGGAGAAGCGCTCGTGCACGCCGAGATCAAGTCCGCCGGGCGGCGCATCAACTTCGCTCACCTCGCCTCGATGCGCGAGGCCGGGCTGATCGTCATCATCCTGGCGCTGTGCATCGCCATGAGCTTCGCCTCGCCGCACTTCCTGACATGGGGCAATTTCCGCGCCATGCTGATGAGCTTCTCCATCGAAGGCATCGTCGTCGTCGGCATGACCGTCCTGCTCATCGTTGGCGGCATCGACCTTTCCGTCGGCTCCGTCGTGTGTTTCTCGATGGTGGTCTCGGGTGCGCTGTTCCTCGCCGGGCTCGATCCCTGGACGGCAAGCCTGATCGGCATCGGCGTCAGCGCGCTGATCGGCGCGGCCATGGGCTTCTTCGTGACCGTGATAGGGCTCAATCATTTCATCACGTCGCTGGCCGCCATGGTCATCGTGCGCGGCATGTGCCTGGTGGTCACCAAGGGCACGCCGCTGTCGCTGTTCACCTTGCCGCCGGCCTTCAAGGCCATCGGCCAGGGCAGTTTCAACAACATCCCCTATGTCATCCTGATCTTCATCGTCGTGGTGGCGATCTTCGACTTCCTGCTGCGTCGCGCCACGGCCTTCCGCAAGGTTTTCTACACCGGCTCCAACGAGAAGGCCGCGCAGTTCTCCGGCATCAGGACCAATCAGGTGAAGTTCTGGGTCACGGTGCTGTGCTCGACCCTCGCCGGAGTGGCCGGCGTCATCTACATGGCGCGCTTCGGCGCGGCGACGCCGACCTTCGGCGCCGGCATGGAGCTCAACATCATCGCCGCGGCCGTCATCGGCGGCGCCTCGCTGAATGGCGGCTCGGGCACCATCTTCGGGGCGATCCTCGGCATGGCTCTGCTGTCGGTGGTGACGAGCTCGCTTATCCTGCTCGATGTCTCGGTCTATTGGCAGGACATGATCAAGGGATGCATCCTGCTGGCAGCGGTGTCGATCGATCACTTCCTGCACCGCAAGAAGTCCTGAACCTCAAAGGCGGCGAAACAAGACCATGGCCCCTCCCAACACCCGCGACGACATCGCCGCTGTTCGTCAGATGCACCAGGCGCTTGTCCTGCATTATGTCGAAGGCAAGACCCAGGCCGAGATCGCCGGGGAACTCGGCATCTCGCACGCGACCGTCAACCGGCTGATCAAGCGCGGTCACCAGCTCGGTCTCGTCGAGATCAAGATCAAGTCGCCGATCGATCATCTGGTCGACCTGGAAGCGCGGCTGGTGGCGCTGGGCGGCATCGAGCGGGCGATGGTGGTGCCGTCGGTCTCCGAAAATCCGCACACCGCCCTGCAGCGGGTCGGCGAGGCGGCGGCTGGGCTGCTGCTCGACACCATCAAGGACGGCGACACCATTTCGATCACCGGCGGCAAGGGCGTCAGCGCGCTGGTCGCCGGTCTCAAGCCGGGGCGCCGCTACGACGTCGAAATCATTCCCGCCACCGGGCTGGTGCAGGGCAAGCACTACACCGATGTCAACCACGTCGCCTCGCTGATGGCCGACAAGCTCGGCGGCCGCGCCTACCAGATCCATGCGCCGTTGTTTGCGGACACCGCGCAGCAGCGCGAGATGCTGATGGGCATCAGCTCCGTCGCCGACGTGTTTCGCAAGGCGCGCGAGGCCGATGTCGCGGTGGTGGGTGTCGGCTCCATCCTGACCGACGATTCCAGCTACTACGATTTGCATCCGTCCTCGAATGCCGATCGCCAGGCGATCGAGAAGTCCGGGGCAACAGGCGAGCTGCTCGCCCATCTCATCGATCGCCGGGGCAAGCTTTGCAACTACTCGCTCAACCGTTCGCTGGTCTCGTTGACGCTTGACGAGTTCGCGACCATCCCGCGCTCGATCGGCATTGCAAGTGGCGCCAGCAAGGTCGCGCCGATCCTCGCCGCAATGCGCGGAAATCATCTCGACACCATCGTCACGGACGAGGCCACGGGGCTCCAGATCCTCGAGCTGGCCGAACAGGAGGCAGCATGAATTCTCGACAGATCCAGCGGCAGATCGGCAAGTCCGGCATATCGGCGTCGGCCGTGGGCCTGGGCACCTGGGCGATTGGCGGATGGATGTGGGGCGGCACCGACGAAAAGGAGTCGGTGCGGGCGATCGAAGCCTCGATCGATGCCGGCCTCAGCCTGATCGACACAGCGCCGGCCTACGGTCTTGGCCGCAGCGAGGCGATCGTCGGCACCGCCATCAAGGGCAAGCGCGACAAGGTGGTGATCGCGACCAAATGCGGGCTGAACTGGCATTCGGGCAAGGGCGGGCATTTCTTCGACCAGGACGACAAGCCAGTGCATCGCTATCTCGGCGCCGACGGCATCGCCTATGAGGTCGAGCAGAGCCTGCGGCGTCTCGGCACCGATCATATCGACCTCTACATCACCCATTGGCAGGACCCGACGACGCCGATCGCCGAGACGATGGCGGTATTGGAAAAGCTCAAGGCAGCCGGCAAGATCCGCGCCATCGGCGTCAGCAATATCAGCGCCGAGGATCTCGGCCATTATATCGATGCCGGCCAGCTCGATGCGATCCAGGAGCGCTATTCGATGATCGACCGCGACATCGAGAGCAGCCTGCTGCCGATCACTCGCCGCCATGACATCGCCACGCTCAGCTATTCGTCGCTGGCGCTGGGGCTGCTCACCGGCACGGTCGACCCCGGCCGCACATTCGGCGGCGACGACCAGCGCAAGGACAACCCGCGCTTTTCCACGGCCAACCGGCAGAAGGTGGCAAAGCTGAAAGAGGCCATCGCCCCTATCGCCGAGAGCCACCAGGCGTCGACCGCGCAGATCGTCATCGCCTGGACGCTCGCCCAGCCGGGCATCACCTTCGCCCTGTGCGGCGCGCGCAATCCCGAACAGGCGCTCGACAATGCACGGGCCGGGGAGATCACGCTTGCGGCAGGCGAGCTTGCGGCAATCGACGCCGCGGCAGCCGCGCATCTCACTGCGATGGATGCCTGAGAAAAAAGGCAACAGCCCCGATGAACCGTAGCCATACGTTAGCCGGTCTGCGCGACCGGCCTGATATCGCCGTGCTCGTCATCGGTGGCGGCATCAACGGCATCAGCGTCTTTCGCGAACTGGCGCTGCAAGGCGTCGATGTCGTGCTGGCGGAAAAGGGCGATTATTGCAGCGGCGCCAGTGCCGCCCTTTCACGCATGGTGCATGGCGGCCTGCGTTATCTCGAAAACGGCGAATTCAAACTGGTGCGCGAATCGCTGCTCGAACGTGACCGGCTGCTGAGGAATGCCCCGCACTATGTGGCCCCGTTGCCGACGACGGTGCCGATCTTCGACATTTTCTCCGGCCTTGCCAACGGTGCGGTGCGTTTCCTGGGTCTGACGCGGCGGCCGAGCCGGCGTGGTGCGCTGGTCATCAAGACCGGCCTTGCCATGTACGACCTGTTCACCGCCGCACGGCGTTTGATGCCGACGCACAGGTTCAGGGGCCGCGCCGAAACCTTGAAAAAATGGCCGGCGATCAATCCGGCGATCCGCAATTCGGCGACCTACTACGACGCCTGGGTGAGCCGGCCCGAACGCCTCGGCCTGGAGATGCTGCTGGACGCCACGGCGAGCGCGGCGAACGCCCGCGCCTTGAACTACGCTCAGGTATCGTCGACAGGTGATAGCCTCGCCATTACCGACACGCTGACGGGCGAACAACTGCCGGTACGGGCGCAATTGGTCATCAACGCTACTGGCGGCTGGATCGACCTGACCAACAAGGCCATCGGGGCGGCGGCGCAGACGATGATGGGCGGCACCAAGGGCTCGCATCTCATCGTCGACAATGCAGAACTGTTCGACGCGCTCGGCGGCCATATGGTCTATTACGAGAACGAGGACGGGCGCATCTGCATCCTGTTTCCCTATCTCGGCAAGGTGCTGATCGGCTCGACCGACATCCGGGTCGACGATCCGGACAAGGTGCGTTGCGAGGAGGACGAGCAGCGCTACATCCTGCAGTCGCTCGCCTTTGTATTCCCCTCGATCAAAGTAGCTGAAAACCAGATCGTGTTCCGCTTCGCCGGCGTGCGACCCTTGCCCGCCAGCGAGGACAGTTTTACCAGCCGCATACCGCGCGATCATTTTTGCGAGTTCGTAGAAGCGAGCGGGCACCTGCCGGCGACACTGTGCATGGTCGGAGGCAAGTGGACCACCTTCCGTTCGTTTGGAGCGCTGGCCGCCGACATGGCACTGAAGCGGCTCGGCCTCGCGCGCAGCCAGGGCACGCAGGACATGGCCATCGGTGGCGGCCGTGATTTTCCGGCCGACCCGGACGCCTGGTGCGCGTCATTCGCCGCCGAGCATGGCCTGACGGTCGAGCGCGCGCAAACGCTTCTGCAGCGCTATGGCACGTCGGCCAGGGATTTCGTTTCGCACCCGGCGGGCGAACAGATGCTGCCGCAGTCGGACTATTCGGCAAGCGAGATGGGGCGCATCATCGAGCGCGAGCAGGTCGAGTGCCTTGCCGACCTGTTCTTGCGCCGCACCACCATCGCCATTTCAGGCGGTCTCAGCTTCGACCTCGTCAACGCCGTTCTCGACATGCTGGCGGCGCACAAGGACTGGAGCGCCAGCGAGGCTGCCACCGAGCGCTCGACCTTCCTCGCCTTGCTGGCCGACCGGCACGGCATCGACCTCCAGACACATCAAAGGAGCGCCCTATGCGCGTAAACAAGAAAGTCCGTATGAACCGGCTGTTCGGCGGCGGCCGCTGCCTCGACGTCGCCATCGATCATGGCGTCTGCAACGAGCCGAGTTTCCTTGCCGGGCTGGAAGACATGGCCAGCGTGGTCAACCAGCTGGTCAAGGCCGGCCCCGACGCCATCCAGATGAACTACGGCCAGGCCGACCTGCTGCAGGCCGTGCCTGGCAAGGACAAGCCGGCGCTGGTGATGCGCATCGACATGGGCAATCCCTATAACAGGATACGCCACCGGGCGATGTGGGCGGTGCTGCAGAACGAAGCCGAGCCCTTGCTTGGCGCCATCGAGATGGATGCGGCTTGCGTCGTGGTCAATCTGTTCATGCTACCCGACGAGCCGGACCTGTTCCGGCAATGCGTGCAGAACATCGCCCGCGTGCGCGCCGATTGCGAGAAATACGGCCTGCCGCTGATGATCGAGCCGCTGGCCATGCTGCCGGTCACCGAGCATGGCGGCTACATGGTCGACGGCGACGCCGATAAGATCGTCACCTTGACCCGGCTTGCCCGCGAGATGGGTGCCGATATCGTCAAGGCCGACCCGACCACCGATCCCAACGACTTCCACCGCGTTGTCGAGGCGGCGCGCTGCCCGGTGCTGGTGCGCGGCGGCGGCAAGGAGGATCTGCGTGCCGTGTTCGACAAGTCGGCCGCCTTGATGGCACAGGGTGCGCTTGGCATGGTCTATGGCCGCAACATCTACCAGCATGCCAACCCGAGCGCTGTCGTGCGCGGGCTGATGGCAATCATTCACGACGATGCCGATGGCGGCGCAGCCTGGGATCTGTACAACCAGGCATAGGCTGCGGCCTCGGGAGGCGCCAATGGCAAGCTATATCCTCGGTCTCGATGCCGGCAACACCGTCATCAAGGCCATCCTCTTCGACCTGTCGGGCCGCGAACTGGCATTCGCCGCCCGTGACGGCCGCTCGTCCATGCCAAAGCCCGGACATGTCGAACGCGACCTCGACGAACTCTGGCGCAATGCGGTCTCGGTCATTGGTCAATGCATCGCTGAAGCCGGTATCGACGCCGGCGAGATCGTCGCCATCGGCTGCGCCGGCCATGGCAACGGGCTCTACGCGCTCGATCGTGCGGGCGCGCCATTGATCGGCATCCAGTCGCTCGACACACGCGCCGTCGACATCGTTGCCGAATGGGCAGAACAGAATGTCGGCGACCGCACCTACGCACATTGCCTGCAGCGGCCGTGGGCGGCGCAGACGCCGACCCTGCTTGCCTGGCTCAAGCGCTTTTCGCCGGCTTTGTTTGCCAGCATCGGAACTGTGTTCTTGTGCAAGGATTTCGTCGTCAACCGCCTGACAGGTGCGCGCAGCAGCGATACTTCAGATATGTCGGGCTGCGGCCTGCTGCAGATGCAGGACCGCCGCTACGAGCCGGACCTGCTTGCCGCCTATGGGCTCGGCGATTGCATGGACCTACTGCCGCCAGTGCTGGAATCGGCCGACATTGCCGGCCATGTCAGCGCGGAGGTGGCGGCCCTGACGGGACTGCGCGCCGGCACGCCGGTCGTTG
>NZ_RZPI01000263.1:0-6954 GCF_003998715.1 Mesorhizobium sp. M7A.F.Ca.CA.002.15.2.1 | reverse complement strand
TGGTGGCCGCATCGCCTGGCTCGGTGATCTCGGCGGTCATCTGCCGGTTGAAACAGGCGTTCTCGGCCTGTGCGAGGCGGCACTTGGCCGCTTTGCGGAAGCGTCCTTCGCGACCGAGCCCCTGCTGCCGGATTTCGATTTCGAAGCGCTGTGGCAGGCCTTCGTGACGCTGCGCCAGGCCAGCAGCGGCTGCGCGCTCAAAACCCACTATGACGATCCCGCGAAGCGCCGCCTGCTCAAGCCGGAAGCCATCTGGGAAGTGGAGAACGCAACGCGGCTGACGGCGCCGCAGATCCGCGCCGCTTCGGTCATCCGCACGTCCTGGCATCGCACGCTGCTGTCGATCTTCGACCGCTATGATCTGATTGCGCTGCCGACAGCGCAGGTCTTCCCCTTCGACATCGATACGCATTGGCCGCGTGAGGTCGCCGGACGCACAATGGACAGCTATCACCGCTGGATGCAGGTTTCCGCCTTCGCGACCTTGGGCGGCTGCCCGGCGGCCAATGTGCCGGTCGGCTTCGACGATAGAGGGCGGCCGATGGGCATGCAGCTGATCGGCCGGCCACGCGGCGACCTTGCCGTGCTCAAGGCGGCGGCCGCCTATGAGGCAACACTGCCCTGGCCGGCCGGCGCCTGAATCGCACGCGTTGGCGGCCGCGGCGCTTCGCGCACCGGCTTGCATCGCTATCGCCGCCATGCATTGATTATCCTCAGCCGCGCCGCCTCGGCGGTATTCCTGGGGAAAAAGCATGTCGCTCGAACTCTACGCCGCCTATGTCCTCGCTTGCATCGTCATTATCCTGGTGCCCGGTCCGACGGTCACGCTGATCATTGCCAACAGCATCCGCCATGGCTCGCGCGCCGGCCTCGCCAACGTCGCCGGCACGCAGGCCGGGCTTGCCGTGATGATCGCCATCGTCGGCATCGGCCTCAACACGCTGATCGCAGGCATGGGCCACTGGTTCGAGTGGGTACGACTGATCGGCGCGGCCTATCTGATCTGGATGGGTGTGCAGATGTTCCGCTCCAAGGGCACGTTGAATGCCGATGGAACAGCGAGAAAGCCGCGCGGCGGCTTCTTCCTGCAGGGCCTGCTGGTGGCGCTGAGCAACCCCAAGACGCTGATTTTCTTCGGCGCCTTCTTTCCGCAGTTCATTTCGCCGCAAGGCAACTACTCGCTGCAGATCGCCGTCATGGGTCTGACCGCCATGATCTTCGCCGCCTTCTCGGATTCGACTTACGCGCTGGCCGCCGGCCGCGCCGGGCGCCTGCTGTCGGCCGGCCGCATCAAACTCCTGTCGAGGATCAGCGGCAGCTTCATGGTCGGCGGCGGCCTGTGGCTGGCGTTTTCGCGGTCGAAGTAAAGGCGGCCGAGCCGGCGCCGCAAGGAGTTGCAGCACCCTGGAATGGCAACAGATTGAAAGTGTGCTGTCCCACCACCACATGAATCTGGCTTGAGGGATTCATGTCTGTCTTTTGGACTTGGGATGGTTTGAAGAGGAACGCGCCTGGCGTGATCCTCTTTATTGGTGCGTTTGCGGTTATGATCATGTTGGCGGCAAACAAATGGATCAACGACGCCAGCCCGATCCGATCGGTCGACACAGTCGAGGCAAACGTCGAAAGTGTCCGGTTGGACCATGGCCGCGGCATATATCTGGTTTCTATCGAGAACGGTTCGTCTGTCCTTATCGATGACGATCACCCGCATCTGATCGGCTCGCGCACAAACATCGAACGCGTCACGCGCGACAATGGCTTCGTCTTCTACCGATTCGTGAATTGAATCATGGCAACAGTATCTTCTCTCAGAAACCGCCTGCTTCTGTTTCAGGCAGAATACCGAGACGCAGTCATTGGTGTCGTATTCTTCTGCGCACTGCCCCTGGCGGCGCTGATCCCGATTGCGATGAACCAGGACAATCCGGTTGTGGCAACTCAGAGTGTGATGGGCACTATCGAGTATGTGAGGTTAATGCCCATCAATCCGAAGATGGCTGCCGGGCGCGGGCTGTATTACACATACGATGTCCGCCTTGATGGCAACAGCGCGGTGACATCCATCGATGATGAAGTGGGGATGCCGCACCTTGTCGGTTCGGTCATCCCCATCGAGCGGCAACATCATAAGCGCGGCGGAGACACCTATCGGTTTCTCAATGAGTGAAGACGCGTGCTCACAAGTTCAGTTCTGTTCTGACGGTCAGTTAAGCCGCCCCAGCCTCTCCACCAGCAAGGCGAAAAACGCATCATGGTCGATGTCGCGCATCACCATGGCGTTCTTCGGCCGTTTGGTGACGCCCCACCAGTCGATCACGGTCATGCCCATGGTCAGTTCCGAGGCGGTTTCCACGCTGACGTTGCAGTTGCGGCCCTTGAACAGGTCCGGCTTCAACAGATAGGCGATGACGCAAGGATCGTGCAGCGGGCCACCGTCGGTGCCGTATTTCTCTTCATCGAAGCGCTCGAAGAACTCCAACATCTCCGCGGTGGCGGTGCCGACCCTGGTGCCCAGCGCGCGGAAGGCCTGCGTGCGCTTGGCGGTGGTCAGCGCCTTGTGGGTGACGTCGAGAGGCATCATGACGATCGGAATGCCGGATTTGAGCACGACATCTGCGGCCTGCGGGTCGACATAGATGTTGAATTCGGCGGTCGGTGTGACATTGCCGCCTTCGAAGAAGCCGCCGCCCATCAGCACGATTTCCTTGATGCGCGGTGCGATGCGCGGCTCGCGGATCAGCGCCAGCGCAATGTTGGTGAGCGGGCCGAGCGCGCAAAGCGTGATCGTGCCGCTTTCTTCGCTCATCAGCGTCTCGACGATGAAATCGACCGCGTACTGGTCCTGCAGCTTCATCGTCGGTTCGGGCAATTGCGGACCGTTGAGGCCGGTCTTGCCATGCACTTCCTCGGCGGTGACCAGTTCGCGCGTCAGGGGCCGGATGGCACCGGCATAGACCTTGATGTCCGGGCGGCCGGCCAGCTCGCAGATCTTGCGGGCATTCTTTTCGGTAAGCTTCAGCGGCACGTTGCCGGCAACGGCTGATATGCCGACGATCTCCAGTTCGGAGCTGCCGAGCGCCAGCAATATGGCGACGGCATCATCCTGGCCGGGATCCGTGTCGATGATGATCTTGCGTGACTGGGGCATTTCAATTCCTTGTTTGGCGAGGTCGTGGACTTGCATCGATCCGATCGGAACATCCAAATGACGCCGAAGCGGCCGCGAGCTGCCAGGCCGAACCGCTCGACCGGGGAAGACAATCCCGACCCGCGCGCTTTTCCTTGCATCTGCTCGCCGTTTCAAGCGCCATGTCTGTCATTCCTGTGAGTCCACGGCCTGGTCTTTTTGGGCGGGTCTGTTGACGGCTTGAACTTGGTCGCGGGGCGGACCATATCAAGGCCATCGGGAAAAATGCCATCTGGGTTTTTCCACTTTATGTCGCTCTTGAGAGGACAGTGTAACATGAGCCGAATGACGCCCTTTTCCAGCCCGCTTCTGCTTGGTTTCGACGCCATGGAAAAGACCCTGGAACGCCTGGCGAAGTCCGGTGACAGCTACCCTCCCTACAACATCGAACGCCTCAGCGGCGCCGACGGCAAAACCGAAAGGTTGCGCATCACATTGGCGGTCGCCGGTTTCGCCGAAAGCGATCTCGATGTCACCACGGAGGAAAACCAGTTGGTCGTGCGCGGCCGTCAGACCGACGACACCGAGCGCGAATTTCTTCATCGCGGCATCGCCGCGCGCCAGTTCCAGCGCTGTTTCGTGCTGGCCGACGGCATGCGGGTGATCGCAGCGGAGTTGAAGAACGGCCTTTTGGCGATCGACCTCGATCGGCCGGAGTCCGAACGGCTGGTACGGAAAATAAACATATCGGTGAAAGACTGATCTTTACCGATGGCTCTCATGCGGGATGGCCTTGAGCGGCGTCCTCGCGCCAAGGAGGCTTTGAAATGACCAGAACTGAAACTATCACCATGACCAATGGCGAATTCGCTCATCTCGGCGAGGGCTCGGTCGCTTATCTCAGAAAGGTCTCGAGCGACGAATTGCTCGGCCGTTTCCCCAATCTCGGCGAAATCGCTCCCGGCATGGAACTGTGGGCGCTGTTTGCAGCCAATGGCCAGCCGATCCTGCTTTCCGACGCGCGTGACCGCGCACTGGCCGGTGCCATGGAAAACGACCTGACCACGGTCGCCATCCACTAAGACCCAGCGCGCCGCCCTGTTAGGCGCGACCAGCAGGCTCAAACGCATAGGGCCGCCCGTGGCGGCCCTTGAAGTTCGTCTCACCAGAAAAATCAGGCCGCGTGCGAGGCCTGGGTGTCCGATAAAAGCGCGTGGATAGCCGCGGCGTCGCGCGTACCCCTGATCTTGGCCACCGTGTCGGCGTCACGCAGCACTCGCGCGATGCGCGACAGTGCCTTGAGGTGATCGGCACCCGCCCCTTCCGGCGCCAGCAGCAGAAACACCAGATCGACGGGCTGATCGTCCAGCGATTCGAAATCGACAGGCGTCTCCAGCCGGGCGAAAACACCTGCGATGCGCTTCACGCCGGCCAGCTTGCCGTGCGGGATGGCGATGCCGTTGCCGACGCCGGTCGAACCCAGCCGCTCACGCTGCAGGATGGTGTCGAACACCTCCCGCTCCGGAATGCCGGAAATCGCCGCCGCCCGTTCGGACAGCAATTGCAGCAGCTGCTTCTTGGAGTTCGCCTTCAACGCCGGCAATATCGCCGGAACGTTGATAAGATCGCTCAGATCCATGCTTGAAAATCCCTTGTTCGCCTGCCGTCACCAGTCCTCACCCCTCGTGCGGCCGGCTCTTATCCCAGTGCGACCTCGTCGTCACCGTGCGACCCTTGTCGTCACCGTGCGACCGTTGTCGTCACGCTTGTGCGACCTTGGTCGTCGACGGGTCGATCCAACCGATATTTCCATCGGGTCGGCGATAGACGATGTTGAGATGGTCGGTTCCCGCGTTGCGGAAGACGAAGACCGGGCTGTCCTTGGTGTCGAGCTCGATGACCGCCGACGCCACCGACATGGTCTTCAGCGTCATGGTTGATTCGGCGACGATGGCCGGCGCGAAATTCTCCGGAATGTCCTCGTCGTCATCGGCAAGCGGCGCCATCACCGTGTAGGCTATGTCGGTCGGTTGGCCGTTGGCGGCGCCCGAATTGTGCGATTTCAGCCGGCGCTTGTAGCGCCTCAGGCGGGTTTCCAGACGGTCCGCCGCCGCCTCGAAGGCAAGCGTCGGATCCTGGGCATCGCCGGTGGCCTGCAGCGAAGCGCCGGAATCCAGCCGGATCATGCAATCCGCCGAATAGCGCGAACCCGATTTGATGACCGTGACATGTCCGGCAAAGCCGCG
Organism: Mesorhizobium sp. M7A.F.Ca.CA.002.15.2.1; assembly: GCF_003998715.1. Taxonomy (NCBI): domain Bacteria; kingdom Pseudomonadati; phylum Pseudomonadota; class Alphaproteobacteria; order Hyphomicrobiales; family Phyllobacteriaceae; genus Mesorhizobium; species Mesorhizobium sp. M7A.F.Ca.CA.002.15.2.1. The sequence continues at coordinate 1,578 of NZ_RZPI01000263.1, read as the reverse complement.
ATCGAAATATTTGCCGATCGCTTCGCCGACACGATCGTTGATGCGTGTCCGAAACGCATCGCCGATGTCCATGTGTTTTCCCGATATGCGCAGATTCATCTGAAAACTGACCTTCCTTGCTCAGGCTTCAAACTGGCCCGAGTTTATACTCGTGATCCGTGCGCACAAGCTTTGCGGCGTCACTTGCGCCGATTTTAAATCCAGACTTTCCGGTTGATCACAAGCCGCCCTTTGACCGTCCCGAGGCCAACGTCGTGACGGACCATCCGCATGCGGGCATCTAGCCCGTCTCATGCGGGCGGGCTTCTAGCCAGTTCACCGCGGCTTGTCAATGAAGTGCTGGCTTGTGGAAAATCGACCCGCCTCAGCGCCCGGCGCTGGCCATCGCACGTTTCTCGCGCCGGCGCTGCACCGAGGAGGGGATATTCATGCCTTCCCGGTACTTGGCGACCGTACGCCTTGCAATGTCGACGCCACTTTCGCGCAACATGTCGACGATTGCATCGTCGGAAAGCACGTCGACGGGCTTCTCCTCGTCGATCAACTGCTTGATGCGGTCACGCACGGCTTCCGAGGAGTGCGCATCGCCGCCGCCCGATGCGGCGATCGAGGCGGTGAAGAAGTAGCGAAGCTCGAACACGCCGCGCGGCGTCAGCATGTATTTATTGGCTGTGACCCGGCTGACGGTCGATTCGTGCATGCCGATGGCGTCGGCCACAGTGCGCAGATTGAGCGGCTTCAGCTGCCGCACGCCATGGACGAGGAAGGCGTCCTGCTGGCGAACGATTTCCGAGGCGACCTTGAGGATGGTCTTTGCCCGCTGGTCGAGGCTGCGCGTCAGCCAGTTGGCGTTCTGCAGGCATTCGGCCAGAAAATCCCTTTCCGCCTGGTTCTTGGCCTGCGGAGAGACCTGGGCGAAATAGATATGGTCGACCAACACCCGCGGCAGCGTTTCGGCATTGAGTTCGACCGTCCAGCTGCCGTCATTGGCCGCGCGCACCTCCACATCGGCGACGATCGCGTCGCTGGCGCCGCCCGAAAACGCCATGCCCGGCCGGGGATCGAGCGCCCGGATTTCGGCCAGCATGTCGAGCAGATCCTCCTCGTCGACACCGCAGATCCGTTTCAATGCGTGAAAATCGCGCCGTGCCAGGAGTTCGAGATTGGCGACCAGCGCCTTCATCGCCGGATCGAGCCGGCTCCGCACGGCAAGCTGCAGCGACAGGCATTCGGCCAGGTCGCGGGCAAACAGGCCGGCCGGCTCGAAGGTCTGACACACCGCCAGCACCTTCGCCACGGCGGCGGCATCCGCACCGAGACGAGCGGCGATCTCGGCCAGATCGGCACGCAGATAGCCGGTCTCGTCAAGGCCGTCGGCGAGGTCGGCGGCGATCAGACGTGCAGCCGGATCGGCGAAGGCTAGCGCTACCTGTTCACCGACATGGTCGCGCAGCGTGATCGCAGCAGTCGCCATGTCGCCGGCGTCAAACCACTCGGATGAGGAACCCGCGCCATTGCCGGAAGCCGATTTCCATTGCGCCGTCAGGTCGGGACCGAGCCGCTCGCTGGTGCCCGGGT
>NZ_RZPI01000262.1:0-6974 GCF_003998715.1 Mesorhizobium sp. M7A.F.Ca.CA.002.15.2.1 | reverse complement strand
GCTATCGGCTTCCGCGCCAATGTCTGGAACATCGGCGCCGAGGGCCAGTTCACCATGGGCGCGATTGCGGCGAGCGGCGTCGGTCTTTTCTGGCCGAACCCGGACAGCGTGCTGCTGTTGCCGTTGATGTTCGTTGCCGGCATGGGCGCCGGCATGGCATGGGCGGCGATCCCTGCCTTCCTGCGCGCCCGCATGAACACCAACGAGATCCTGGTCACGCTGATGATGACCTACATCGCGACGCTGTTCCTGTCCTATCTCGTGCATGGACCGTGGCGCGATCCGGCCGGTTTCAACTACCCGCAGACGGCACTTCTGCCGACAGCCGCCCTGTTCGAATCCTTCGACCCGGCCTATCGGCTCAACCCTTCGATCTTCATCACCGTCGTCGCCGTGTTCGTGATGTGGCTGTTCACTGACCGCAGCTTCCTTGGCTACAAGATGTCGGTGAGCGGAGCGGCACCGCTTGCCGCCCGCTATGCCGGCTTTCGCGAATCTGCCGCCGTCTGGATCGGGCTGATGGCGGGTGGTGCGGCCGCCGGCATCGCCGGCATGGCGGAAGCCGCCGGGCCGCTCGGCCAGCTCTCGCCGCAGATTTCGCCCGGCTACGGTTTCGCGGCCATCATCGTCGCCTTCATCGGCCGGCTGAACGCCTTCGGCATCGTGCTTGGCGGGCTGTTGATGTCGCTGCTTTTCCTCGGCGGCGAAGGCGTGCAGATGACGCTGGGCCTGCCCTCGGCGCTGACGCGCATCTTCCAGGGCATTCTTCTGTTCTTCCTGCTCGCCGCCGACTTCTTCATTTTTTATCGCATCCGCCTGATACGGCCGGCCCGAGACACGCACGCGCTGGAGACAGCCTGATGGACTTGATCATCGCCATCTTCACCGGCACCGTCATCGCCGCCACGCCGCTGATATTCGCGGCACTCGGCGAACTGGTGGTCGAGAAGTCCGGCGTGCTTAACCTTGGCATCGAAGGCATGATGCTGATGGGCGCGGCATTGGCTTTCTGGGCCGTAACCGCAGGCTATCCAATGCCGGTTGCGATCCTGGCCGGCGCCCTGGCAGGTGCCGCCGCCTCGCTGCTGTTCGGCGTTCTGGCACTGACCTTCCTCACCAATCAATATGCGGCCGGACTGGCGCTGGCCATCTTCGGTTCCGGCGTGTCGGCCTTCCTTGGCCGCGGCTTCGGCAGCGAGCCTATCGAGGCGCTGCACGGCATCAACGTCCCTGTTCTGTCCGATCTGCCGCTGATCGGTCCGTTGCTCTTCCGCTTCGATCCGATGGTCTACCTAGCTCTGGTGATGTTCGCTGCCATCAGCTGGTTTCTCTACCGCACGAAGGCCGGGCTGATCTTGCGAACGATCGGCGAGTCACCGCAGACATCGCATGCGATCGGCTATCCCGTGATCAGGATCCGCTACATGGCCGTGTTGTTTGGCGGGGCGATGGCTGGCCTGGCGGGCGCCTATCTGTCCGTCGCCTACACACCGCTCTGGGTCGAGAACATGACTGCCGGCAAAGGCTGGATCGCACTGGCGCTGGTGGTTTTCGCCACATGGCGCCCGCTGCGCATCCTGCTTGGCGCCTGGCTGTTCGGCGGCATGACGATCCTCCAGCTGCAGGGACAGGCGCTCGGACTGGAAGTGCCGTCCGAACTGCTCTCGGCCCTGCCCTATCTCGCGACAATCATCGTTCTGGTGCTGATCTCGCGAAACCGGCAAATGCTGGCGCTGCACTTCCCGGCTTCGCTAGCAAAGCCTTTCCGTCCGGCGGGTTGAGCAGCAGGGTCTATTCCCTGTTGTAGGGAATGCCGAGCGCCACGGGCTGATGGGTGCGCGACCGCAAGCCCGCAAGCAGCACAAGTGACGCCACATAGGGCAAGACGAGGAACAGCTGGTGGGGGACAGGAATCCCCACCACTTGCGCATGGATGCCCAACGCCTCCAGAAACGCGAAGATGAAGATCGCTCCAACGATCCGGAACGGCATCCAGTTGCCGGCGATGATCGCGACCACGACCAGCCAGCCGCGGCCGGCAATGAGATCGGGAACGAACTTGTCCGAATAGCCAAGCATCAGGAAGGCGCCGCCGAAGCCGGACATCATGCTGCCGAACATGATCGCGAGGCACTGCCTGAGGCCGACGTGCAGGCCCTTGACGTCAAGCGCCTTCGGATTTTCGCCGACACAGCGCACCTCAAGGCCGTATTTCGTTCGGTAGAGAAAGAACCAGACGAGGATGGGCACCAGGAAGCTGACATAGGTCAGCAGGCGTTGGGAAAACAGCACCGGTCCCAGGATTGGAATATCCGACAGATAGGGGATCGGAACCTGGTCGAAGCCGATGAAGGTCGGCGCCTCGCGACCGCCAATATAGGCCTGGAACCAGAACAGCGTCACGCCCGATGCCAGGAGATTAAGGGCAAGGCCGGCTACGAATTGCTCGGCCTTCAAAACAATCGTGACGAACGACATGATCAGGCTGCTCGCGGCGCAGGCCAGGATGGCTATCGCCAGAGCCAGCCAAGGCGATCCGGTTGTCGAGGCAACCATGTAGGCGACAATGGCGCCAATCAGCATGGTGCCTTCGACAGCGATGTTCCAGATGCCCGCGCGCTGCGTGACAAGTTCGCCCATTGCCGAAAAAAGCAATGGCGTGGCAATGCGGACCATCGCCGCCAGGAGGCTTATCAGAAGCGGGCCCTGCAGCAGCTCAAGCATGGACTTCCCTCCTCACGATCTGAAGGCGCGTTGCGACGGCGGCACTGAGAAAGAACAAAAGCACCAGCCCTTCCATCGCCGACACCAGGCCTGCCGGCGTGCCACTCTTCAGCCGCATGTAGATCGTCCCGCTTTCCAGCGCGCCGAAGAACAGGGCGGCGATCATCACGCCGCTCGGGCGCAGTCCTCCCACCATGGCAACGACGATCCCCGAACTGCCGATGCCAAGCAGCGTCTCGGCACGCAGCCGGTGCGAGACACCGAAAAGCTCGCCGGCGCCAGCCAGTCCCGCCAGGGCCCCCGACATCAGCATGACGGTCAGCAGAAGCCGGCGCACATTGGTGCCGCGAAACGTCAGCGCGGTCGGGTTTGAGCCGAACGCGCGGATTTCGTAGCCCAGCGACGTCTTGTCGAGCAGCACCGCTGCGAATGCCGAGGCGGCGAGAGCGAACAGGAAGCCGACATGCAGCTTTCCCGCCCCAACAGCCAAGAGGATCGGCCACTCCAGACTTGGATCGATGGGCGGCGACTGGTGATAGGATACGGTCACGCCTGTCGCCATCCAGGGGCCGCCATCGAGAAGGTAGGCGAGCAGGTACATGACGACGTAATTCAGCATCACCGTCGAAATGATCTCGCTGGTGCCGAACCTGGTTTTCAGTGCGCCGGCCAACAGGCCGAGCACGCCGCCGCCCGCCATTCCGGCCAGCGCGAGTGTGCAGACGGCCAGCCAGCCTGGCAATGGCGCTATCCAGAAACTCACCCAATAGGCGGCCATCGCGCCGGCGAACACCTGCCCCTCCTGGCCGATGTTCCAGATCTTGGCCCTGAATGCGAACACCGTGCCCAGCCCGACAAGCAACAGCGGGGTCGCCTTCGCCAGCGAACCGAGCAATGCGCCTTGGCTGCCGAATGCGCCGACGATCAGGGCCGTGAAGGCCCTTGCAGGATCGCCGCCGGAAAGCCTCAGCAAAACAGCGGAAGCCAGGAGAGCACCTGATATCGCCGCCGAATAGCAGACGACGTTCCATCCCAGGCTGCTGCCCGAGCGTCGTTGAAATGAAATCATTGAATTCCCTGCGTAAGCTGGCTGGCATCGCCTGCCATCATCATTCCAAGTTCGAGGAGGCTGGTCTCCTCGGGTCGCACGATGCCCATGATCCGGCCCTTGAACATGACCGCTATGCGATCGCAAAGGCGCAGCAGGTCTTCGAGTTCCTCTGAGGCCAGGAGGATCGCAAAGCCCGCGGCCCGCTTTTCCAGGATTTTCTCGTAGACGAATTCGGAGGCCGCAACGTCGAGCCCTCGCGTCGGCTGGTTGGCCAGCAACAGCCGCCGCGCATGCTGGAACTCGCGGGCAAGAATGACACGCTGCGCGTTGCCCCCCGACAGTCGCTCCACCGGGAGGTCCGCCGAGGCGGTCGCGACCTTGTATTCGTCGATCTTGCGCCTCGCCAACTCAGCCAGTTTGCGGCGATCGAGGAACGGACCACGACAATATTCCGGCGATCGCTGCCAGCCGAGGACAAGGTTTTCGGCGGTTCCGAACTCCGGGATCAACCCTTCGAGGAAACGATCGTCCGGAATGAAACCCACGCCGCTGTCGAGAATCTGGCGAGACGTCGGCGCGGTGACCGGGCTTCCTTCCAGCGAGAAACCGCCCGATTGAAGCGCGCGGACTCCCATCAGTACCTCGAACAGTTCCTTCTGGCCGTTGCCGGCAACGCCAGCCAGCCCGAGAACCTCGTTGGCGGCGACGGTAAACGTCACGTCCTTGAGGACATCCTCGCCCCATTCGCCAACCGCCGACACCTTTTCGACCGAGAGGATTTCTCCCGCCGGCGTGACGGAATTGTCCCTGACGTTTTTCGTCACCTTGTGCCCGACCATGAGGGCGGTAATCGCCTCGGCTGTCGTATTGGCGGTGTCCACCGTAGCGACGACCTTGCCTTTGCGCAGGATGGTGACCCTGTCGGATTGCATCACCTCGCGCAGCTTGTGACTGATCAGGACAATCGACAATCCACGCTTGCGCATCCCATCAAGGATGACGAAGAGCTGGTCGGATTGCTGCGGCGTCAGGACCGCCGTCGGTTCGTCCAGGATCAGCAGCTCGGCACCGAAATAGAGTGCTTTGAGGATTTCCACCCATTGCTGTTCACCGACCGACAATTGCCAGATTTCGCGATCGAGGTCGATGTCGATGCCGCAGTCCCTGCAGAGGCCGAGAACCCTGCGGCGGGCATCGGCCTTCCTCAGCAGCAACCCGACATCGGCACTGCCGACGATGATGTTTTCGAGCACGGTGAAGTTCGACACCAGCACGAAATGCTGGTGAACCATGCCGATGCCTAACCGCAAGGCATCGGCGGGAGAGCTCAATTCCACCACCTCGCCCTTGAAGCGTATCTCGCCGCTATCGGCTTTGTAGTAGCCGTAGAGGCAGGACGACAGCGTCGACTTGCCTGCCCCGTTTTCACCGAAAAGGCAGTGGATCTCACCCTTGCGGATATCGAGATTAACCCCGTCATTGGCAATGACGCTGCCAAATCGCTTGGTAAGGTTCTGAACGTTCAGCAGGTCTTCCATTGGGTCGCACCGGGCTGCCTGGTTGATGTGTCTTACTTCACCTCGGCGGTGTTGAGCGGAACGACAAACTTGCCGGAAAGAATCTCCTGCCGCTTGGCAGATATTTCGCCCTTCACCGCCTGCGGGATCTTGCCGTCGAAATCATGATAGGGTGCGATGTCGGTGCCGCCTTCGGCCATCGAAAACCATTTCGGTTCGGCGTTGCCATTGAATTGCGCACCGGCCTTGTGTTTCAGCCATTCGCCGATGATCCAGTTGAGATCGGGCTTCCAGCTGATGATGGCGCTGGACGCAATGGCGTCGGGCGCGACCTTGCTCTGGTCGTTGATGTTGGCGAAGCACATGATCTTGTGCTCCTGGCAGGGCTTGAAATTGTCGGTCAGCATGAAAACGACGTCGGCGCCGGCCGCGATCTGCACATTGGCATGCTCAGCCGCCAGCGCATTGTCGGACCACGAGCCGATGAACGAAAGCCGATGCTGGATGTCCGGCCTGATCGACTTTGCACCCTCGAAGAACGCATTGATCTGGTCGTTGACGTCATTGGCTGGAAAGGTGCCGACGATGCCAACCATGCCTGTCTTGGTGGTATGGCCAGCCAGCATCCCAAGCAGGTAGGAAGGCTCATGCAGCCGCTTGTAGATCCAGTATTGATTTGGCCCGGCTGGGTGATTGCCGGAGCCGGTGACAACAAACATCAGGTCGGGGAACTCGACACTCAGCTTCTGGACCTGGTCCGAATAGGTGCCATGGCCCCAGATGATGTCGTATTCACCACTCTCTGCGTAGAAACGCATGGCGTTCTCAGCATCGTCTCCGTACAGCGGATCGGTATGTTCCCATGCAATCTCCAGCCCCTCGGGCCTTTCCTGTTTCAGTTGCTCAAGCGCGTCGAGCAGTGTCCGGTCCCAGCCGACGTCAGGCAGGTCCTGCAGGATAACAGCCAGTTTCAGCGTCTTTGGGACATCCGCGAATGAGCGTACAAGCCCCGACAGAAGCAGGGCGCCCGCCGTGCCCAGGATTGCCGTGCGTCGCGTAATGGTATTCGTCATCGCTTGATCCTCTCATTCCAGTCCGAGAACTGTCCAATGCCGCCCTGTCGTCATCCGGATGTTCTTGTCTTTTCCGGTTGCCTACTTGGAGGCGGCGATCGCCTGGACAACGTCCCCATGGCGTTGTTGGCAGCCGGTCTTCCGGCTTAGGTCCGAAACTTCCACGGCGAAGGTCGGCTAACAATGGCTGCGATTTCTTTCGCGCATATCCACAATTAATCATGTCCGAAAATGCGCCCATGACTAGAGCATAGTGCCGAAAAGTGTGAAGCGGTTTTCACGGACAAACGGAAACCGTTTGTCCAGACATCATGCTCTATCTCTTTGATCTAGAGGCGGATTCCGATTTCAGGTCGATTCGACCTGAAATAATCCGGCTCTAGTGTGCGCCGATACCGTTGCCGGCCACGACGCCATAACGCAGGCCCCTTTCGCGCAGCCAGCGGCGGTAGGCGGCCGACGCGGCGTCGGCGCGGATCGGCACCTCGGAACGGGAATCCAGCGGCAGCCTCTTCGGAACCTGATTCTCCAGGATCGGCTTGTCCTGACCCAGGATGGTCTGATGAAATCGCCTCCTCGACACAGGCGACGACATGCCAGTCGTTGAGC
>NZ_RZPI01000261.1:0-7001 GCF_003998715.1 Mesorhizobium sp. M7A.F.Ca.CA.002.15.2.1 | reverse complement strand
CCTTCTGGGCTTGTGCAATCGGCGTCCGCCGGGCCGCCACAGCATCGACAAGCGCCGACACGCCTGGATCCTTCGCCCAATCCTTCGCGGTCGCCGGAAGCTCCGGCCCATTCCAGATCTGGCCAAGCGAGAGCTGTGGCACCTTACGCTGCATGCAGGGCCAGTCGGGATCGGTGTTTGCCGCGGCGGCGCCCTCCATCGACGCAAGCGTGGTGACCAGAACCAGAGTGTGAACAAGTCTCATTCGCGCCATCAGGCGTTTCCTCCCATGTCCTGTTTGCGGATCACCAAACCGCGCGAAGGGTCGTATGCGATGATGGCGCCGCCCAGGAACAGCAGCGTGCAGCCGGCGACGACGCCCAGCGACAGCCATTCGATCTGCCCGTAGAAGGCAAAACGGATCAGTTCGACGGCATAGGTGAACGGGTTGCAGAGGCAGATCTTGTAGAGCAGGGGGCTCGCCTCCTGGATGCGCCACAAGGGATACAGCGCCGGAGACGCGAAATAGCCGGGAAAGATGACGAAGTTCATGATGCCGGCGAAGTTTTCAAGCTGCTTGATCAGCGAAGACAAGAGCATGCCGAGCGCGCAAAGCATCATGCCCGACAGGAACAGTGCCGGCAGAACATAGAGATAGCCGAGTGGCGGCGCTTTGACGCCCCACAACCAGGCAACGATCAGGAACGCGTAGACCTGCACGATCGATACGGCCACACCGGCCAGCATCTTCGACACCAGCAGGAACCAGCGCGGAAACGGGCTGACCAGCAGGATGCGCATGTTGCCCATCTCGCGGTCGTAGACCATCGACAGTGAAGACTGCATGCCGGAAAACAGCAGGATCATGCCGCAAAGGCCCGGCGTGATATAGACCTCGTAGAGCACATAGGTCTTGTAGGGCGGGATGATCGACACGCCAAGCACCTGGCGAAAGCCGGCCGCGAAGATGAACAGCCAGACCAGCGGCCGGACCAGCGAGGAAATGAAGCGTTCGCGCTGGTGCAGGAAGCGCAGGCACTCGCGCAGGACGACGCCTTTCAGGCAAATGAGATAGTGGCGCAGGCCGAATGGCTCGGACCGCACCGGCATGATGCCGGCGACCTTTCCGGGCATCGAAGGGGCGCTCATGGCGACGTCTCCGTCATGCCCGCCGCATCGACGCGGCTGAGCTTCGAAAAGGTTTCGCGAATCGAACTTCCGCCGTTCGCACGGATCACATCCGACACCTTGCCGCTGGCGACCAGGTCACCCCGCCGCAGTATGATGACATGGTCGGCGTCTTCGACTTCGTCGATCAGATGCGTGGCCCAGAGCACGCCGATGCCCTCTGCTTGGACGAGCTTGCGGATGGTGGCGAGGATGCCCGCGCGAGATTCGATATCCAGGCCGACGGTCGCCTCGTCAAGCAGGAGCAGGGAAGGTCGGTGCAGCAGCGCCCTGGCGATTTCGATGCGCCGCATCTGACCGCCGGAGAGGCTGCGTGCCTTGTCATGCTGGCGGCCCTGCATGTCGACCGTTTCCAGCAGCGCGGCAATGCGCTGGCGAGCTTCGCGTCCGCCAATGCCATGCAACGAGGCATGGTAGGAGAGATTCTGGTAGACGCTGAGGTCGAGATCGAGCGTGCGTGCCTGGAACACGATGCCGACCCGCCTGAGTGCTTCGCCGGACGCGCGGCGAATGTCATGGCTGAAGATGCGGATCGATCCGTGACGCGTGTCGTAGAGGTGGCTTATCAGTGAGAACAGCGTCGTCTTGCCGGCCCCGTTGAGGCCGAGCAGAACGGTGAAAGTCGCCGGCGCGATCGAGAAGGAGACGTCGTTGAGCGCCCGCTTCTGGCCATAGGAATGGCTGACGGCTCGGACATCGAGCGCCGCCACCTCGTCTCCCGGTCCGCTTGTCCTCATATGCTGCATACCGGATCGCTCCTTCAGGACGCGTTGGCCTATTGGCGCCCCTGATCGCCTTTTGTCTTACTTGATCGTAATCTTGCCCTTCAGTCCCTTGTCGGCAAGGTCGGGAACCGACCAGGTATATTCGCCCGGGCGAACGGTATGGAACTGCACCTGGATCGTTCCCGCGTCGTCGAATTCCAGCCAGGCCGGTCCGCCGTCCATATGCACTTCCAAATCGTTGATGACGATCTGGTCCATCCAGACATTGCGGAAGAGATCGGTCACGAACTTGTACTCGAAACCGCCCTTGGACGTGATCTTCCAGCGATAGCCCTGGCCGGCGATCAGCTCGAAGTCCTTCTGATTGACCGCATAGGTGGAATCGGCCGAACCGATAATCAATTCCGGCAGGTTCTTGCTGGCACGCGACGGTTTTGACGTCGCATCGTCGGCGTTTGCTACGATCGGAGCAAGGACAAATCCGGCGAGCGCGGCGAAGAAAAACCTACGGCAAAGTTTCATGTCTTGAGCCTCCCGATGATCAATGTCTGCTATTTGGGCGAAATGACCACACCCCAGGGCTGCTGGCCCACAGTGAGCGATTGGACCGGCTCGTCGGTGGCCGTGTCGATGAAGGTGATATCGTTGGAATTGCCATTCGTGGTGATCAGCGTTTTCTGGTCGGGCGTGAAGGCCAGATGCCAGACGCGCTGGCCGACGAGGATGTATTTTTCCACCTCATAAGTGTCGGTATTGATCACCGCGACATGGTTCGCCGGGCCGAGCGCGACATAGGCTTTCTTGCCATCGGCGCTGATGGCGATGCCTACCGGCTGGATGGTTTCGGCCCGCAGTCCCTGAATCGCGAACTGGATCTTCTTCACCACTTCGCGTTTGGCGTTGTCGATGACGCTGACGGTGCCGCCGACCTCGGCGCTGACCCAGACCTGCGAGCCGTCGGGCTTGAATTCGGCGAAGCGAGGGCGCGTGTCGACCAGCACATTGTCCGTCACCTCATGCGTGCCGGTGTCGATGAAATGCGCCATGCTGGTGGTTTCCGAGGTGTTGACCATGGTCTTGCCGTCGGGGCTGACACCCATGCCTTCCGGCTCCACGCCGACTGGTATCTCGGCCAGGACCTGCTTGCTTTCGACGTCGATGGCGGTGACGAGATTGTCGTCCTCATTGGCGACATAAAGCGTCTTGCCGTCGGGCGAGAGGACGAACAATTCGGGATCGGGGCCGGATGGCAGCGTACCGACGATTTCAAGTGTCGCGGTGTCGATGATTTGGATCGTGTCGTCATCGCTGGCGCATAGATAGACGAATTTGCCGTCATGCGAGATGGTGATGCCGCGAGGTCTCTGGCCGACTTCGACGGTCTTCACCACCTGCATCGTCGCCGTGTCGACGACGGTCATCGTGTTGTCCTTCTCGTTGGACACGTAAGCCGTATAGGCCGATGCCGGGCTGGCCGTGAAGCCGGCCGCGAGAATGGCGAATGCGCAAGCTCGTTTCTGCACGCAAATTCCTCCCGATTGACTCTACTTGAGAGCGCACTTCGTTTCCGGCTGATCGACACCGAGAGTGTCGAGTTCGGAGACCTGGTGAAGATAGCCCTCCTGTGGCGATGTCGAGACGACCGACTTGGTGTCGCCAAGCAAGATCGGCTGGCGAAGCTGGAGGTTCCATTTGCGGAAGGTCAGCTTCTGCCCCTTGAAAGCAGCAACCGAAAAATCGTCAGAGCGTATATAGTCGCTGATCTTTTTCGCATCGTCGCCCTTGGTGCGCGTGGTGGCCTCGCCGACCGCACGCACCGCGGTCCAGGCCGACATGTCTTTGGAGAGCATCCGCCGGCTCGTCGTCTTCAGGAAGCGGCTCTGCATCTGGATGCCGCCCCATTGTTCGCTGGCGGGATGCCATGACGATGCAACCAGACCGGCCGTGCCGGCGACCAGCCGCGGCGTCCAGGTGCGGTAGGGCACGTAGGTGCCGAAAACCTCGCTTTCGTCGGCGACAAGCACCACGTCATGCTCCGGCACGTCTTGCGTGAACACGGAAATCTGCTGCTGTATCTGCGTGGCGCCGGTGTCGGTGCGCCTGGCTGTGCCGGTATCCTTGAATTCCTTCTCGGCGACGATCTGGCCGCCGAAGCGGGTTGCCGCGCGGCGCAGCGCATCGGCGTAGAGATGATCCTGCTCATGCGATCCATAGAGCAGCACCCAATTCGGCCACTTCTTCACCATGAGATACTGCGCCAGCGCGTCGGCCAGCATGCTGCGCGTCGGCGCGATATGGAAAACGTTGATGCGGCAGTCCTCCTCGCGAAGGCTGTCGTCGGTGGCGCCGACGTTGAAGATCAGCACGCCTTTGTCGCGGGCGATGTCGGCGATCGACAGCAATTGTTTGGCTGAAAGATCGGCGACCACATAGCGGTCGCCCTTGGCGATCATGCCTTCGAATGCCTGAACCGCGTCGCCGTCGGGCTTGACCTCGGTCACGTCGAGGCTGAATTTCTGGTTGGTGAACTTTCCCGTCGTGTTGTTGTCGCCGATCGCCACCTCGGCGCCGGCGACACCTTCGTCACGTGGCGGCAGGTCGAGCATGGAAAGCGTCAATTGCGGTGCGTAGGCCCGCAAATAGCCTATCTTGATTTCAGTTATCTTTTTTTCCGGCTTCGCCACCGTTTCCTGGCCTGTCGCGTCGGAAACGTTGACGGTCAGGGAAAAAAAGCACAAAAAGGCAGCGAGAGTGCCTGGCACCGCGCTCGTCATCGATAGTAATTACCCATTCTTGCGCAGAGGTTCGACGGTTGCCGGACCCGCGCCAAGTCAAGGTGCCCATGATCAACTTAGCCGACCCGCAAAATTTATCAAACCCTATAGGACGACTTTTCGCGCCTGCCAGAACGGTGCGGAAGGTCGCCAGCATCGATTCGCATGGCAACACCGGCGAGACGTGGCGCAGGGGGATCGACCGCCTCTATAAAAGCGTCTTGTCCTCCAAACTGGAGAAACTGTTCAAATGACCAGAATGCTGGCAAGCGTCACCGGCATCGAAGAGGCGGAGATCGCTCTTTCTGGAGGTGTCGATATCGTCGACCTGAAGGACCCGAAGGCGGGAGCCCTGGGCGCGGTGTCCATGGAAACTATGCTCCGAACGATCTCTTTCATCGCGGGTCGGGCTCCGGTCAGCGCTGTCTGCGGCGACCTGCCGATGGAACCCGAAACGATCCGCATCAAGGCCGAAGAGATCGCGGCGACCGGCGTCGACTATGTGAAGATCGGATTTTTTCCTTCGGCAAATATCTCTGCCTGCGCACAGGCGCTTGAACCGCTCGCCGCACGAACGAAGCTGATTGCCGTGCTGTTTGCCGATCTGGCGCCGGACTTCGAGCTTCTGCCGATGTTCGCCAGGCATCGCTTCCACGGCGTGATGGTTGATACCGCGCAAAAGGGGAAGGGCCGGCTGCTCGATCATCTGCCGCCGGAGCGTATTCCGGGATTCGTCGATCGAACGAAATCGCTCGGTCTGATGGTCGGCCTGAGTGGATCGCTGGAAGCTCCGGATATTCCGCGCCTATTGCCTTTCGCTCCCGATTTTCTCGGCTTTCGGGGGGCGCTGTGTGGCCATTCCGGTCGCACGAGTTCGATCAGCGCCGAGGCGGTCTCGCAGATTCGCGAGTTGATCCCAGCGGAATCCGGGACCGGCGATCAATCGAGTATCGACTATCGCCTGTTGGCAGCGAGAGGCTATTCGCCGGACACCGACCCGACACTGGGCACGGACAGGATTTTTGTGCGGGATTTTGTTCTGCCGGTCCAGATCGGTGCCTACAGCTTCGAGCATGGCCATACTCAAAAAGTGCGCTTTGATGTGATCGCCGATGTGCTGCAAATCACCGACCATCCCGAGGACATGCGCCATGTGTTCTCCTACGACATCATCATGGACGGCATTCGCACCATCGTCGCGCGGGGCCATATCCAGCTCAGCGAGGCTTTGGCCGAGCAGGTGGCAGCGCACGTGCTGGAGAACCAGCGTGTCGTGCGCGTCACGGTTAGGGTGGAAAAGCTCGAGCTCGGCCCTGGCGGCGTCGGCGTTGAGATCGAACGCAAGCGCCAATCGGCGGGACGCGGTGCTGCCTCCGGCATTGCTGGCCGAAAAGACCGAAGCGTTGTTTTCCGGCCGCGCCAGGAGCGCCCCGAAATGCTTCGACGGGCCATCGTCAAGCTTGGCGGCAGCACGGCCCATGCGGCGGAGATGAAGAGCTGGATCGCAGCGCTGGCGGGTTCCAGGCTGCCGATCGTCATCGTGCCCGGCGGCGGGCTCTTTGCCGACCATGTGCGCGAGACGCAGACCAGCATGGAGTTTTCCGACACCGCCGCTCATGCCATGGCGATCCTGGCCATGGAGCAGTTCGGCCATGTCATCCTCGACCGGGACGAAAGGCTGGCGCCGGCACGGTCGCTGGACGAGATCGGGCGAGTGTTGGAGGCGGGGAAGGTTCCGGTGTGGCTGCCGTCGTCACTGGCACTGCCGGCGCTGGATGTTCCGGCCTCCTGGGACATTACCTCCGATTCTCTGGCCGCCTGGCTTGCCGGCAAGCTTGGCGCAAACGCGCTGTTGCTTGTCAAGCAGACCGGTGCATTCTTCGACAGCGATACCGCTGACAGCCTGAGGGCCCGAGGCATTGTCGACCCAGGCTTTGCCGCCATGCTGCCCGACGGCATCGATTTCCATCTCGCCGGTCCGAAGGATGCTGCCGGGGCCAGCGCGATGCTCGCGTCGGGCAAGCTGCCCGGCATCCGGATAGTGGCTTCAACAGGGTCGTCGGCAAAGAAGGCGGGATAGCCGATGGTGAAGCTGCATGTGCCGCGCTGGGCGTGGGTTTTGACGGGTTCCGGGCATTTTTTTACGGAGAGCTTCGCACTTGTTCGCCAGCTCGAACATTGCGATGTCTTCGTGTCTAAGGCCGCCAACGAAGTGCTGCGCATGTACAAGCTTAAACTTGATTTCCCGGAGACGACGCGCGTGCTGCACGACAAGACCGCAAGCGCGATCCCGGTCGGCGAATTCTACCACGGTGTCTATCACACGGTCGTGGTG
>NZ_RZPI01000260.1:0-7021 GCF_003998715.1 Mesorhizobium sp. M7A.F.Ca.CA.002.15.2.1 | reverse complement strand
GTATACGCAAGGAACCTCAGGTGAACCGAATTTGCACGAACCGGGAAAACATATCACTTTTTAGCGAACCGCTTCACTGCTTTCTTCTCATGCCATGGAGAAACCGGTGGCCACCTCGGCGCAAGCAACCGCCCTTGCCTGTCTCGACGGCATCCAGCCGTTGTTGTCCGCGTGGACACGCATCATCTTCGATTACGGCGAGACCGCGTGGCGGGAATATCAATCCGCCGCCTGGTATGTCGAGCGACTGAAACTCGAAGGCTTTTCTGTCGAAGAAGGCTCCGGCGGCATGCCGACCGCCTTCTGCGCACATTGGACCAACGGCCCCGGCCCGACCATCGGCATGTACGCCGAATACGACGCGGTGCCGGGCAATTGCCAGGATGCCGCTACGGTCGAGCGTCCGCGCCGGGGACTTGGCAACCAGGCCGGCGGCCACACCGACCCGCATTCCGGGCTGGGTATTTCGAGCCTCGGCGGGCTGCTGGCGACCAAGGCCGCGATGCAGCGCCACGGCATATCAGGCACGCTGCGCTTCACCGGCGAGCCGGCGGAAAAGGTGCGTGGGTCAAAGCCGATCCATGCCGCCAAGGGCTATTATGACGGCCTTGCCGGCATGATCTCCTTTCATCCGTTCTACATGCTGCCGCTCTGCAACACGGCGCGCTGGGACACGCATTGCGGCGCGGCCTACGCGATGATCTATCGCTTCATCTGCGACCAACCGGAGCGCTGGGCGCTGGCTGCGGGTGCTGCACCCATTCCGCAAGCACATTCGGCGGCGCGCGCGCCCGGCGCCAACGACGCATTGATGATGATGTACATGGCCTCCAAGGCTCTGCGCGATTCCATGCTGCCTCACCAGGGCGGCTGGTCGATCAGCGAGGCGATCCTGACGGCGGGGCAAGCGACCGCCGACAATTTGCCGGCGGGGCTGGCCGAGATTCAGTACATGATCCGCGTGCCGACGCTTGCCATGGCCGAGCAGGTCACCGCGGTGCTCGACCGCAATGCCGAGGCGGCGGCAGCGATGAGTGATTGCCGCACCGAGCGGCATTGGGTGTCGAAGTCACGACCGGGACTTGCCAATCATGCCATGGCCGAGATCGCCTATGAAGCGCTGTCGGCGGTCGGGCCGCCGCGCTGGGACGAAGACGCCAAGGCAGTCGCGCGCGAAATGCAGGTCAATGCCGGGCGCATGGCGAGCGACGAGCCGTTCATCGAAGAGCTGGAGCGCCTGATCGAGCCGCAGGCGGCGGAAGCGATCCTGCGCCGCGACCTGCCGCCCTCGCAGGTCAATTCGACCTCCGACGATTACACCGACATGAGCTGGCATACGCCGACGGCGCGCTTCTATGTCGCCCGCCCGGCGCTGCGTTCGGAGACCGGCTATCCCTATCCAGCCTGGGTGATGAATGCGCTGGGCGGTATTTCGGCCACGATCGACCCGATGGTGGCCTGCGCCTCCCGCACGATTGCGCTTGCCGCCCTTCGCCTGCTGGAAGACCAGACTGCCCGCGAGGCGGCGATGGACGAGTTCGTTACCCGCACCGGCGGCGGCATCGGCGGTTCGAACTGGATCGCACCGCTTTGCGACTACGAGCCGCCGATCGGGTTTCGCTGGCCAGAATATGTCACCACCCCGCGTGGACGCGACTGGTGGATACCGAGCAATCAGACACCCCCAAGTCACCTCACGAGGAGCATCCCATGACCGTTCATGACCGCATTGTCGCCGAGCCGTTTTCGCTGCAGCGCCGCAACCCCGCCGGCGGCACCAAGCCGCTGACCGCCTGGGGTTTTGCCAACGAGACCGACGTGCTGACCGACGTCCTGCTCGGCTCGCCCAATTTCCTGCGTCATCTGTCGACCAGCTCGCTGTCGCGCAAGCACCTGCGCGAGGCGCCCTGCAACGTGCAGATCGCACAAGCACAGCACAAGGACCTGGTCGCCGCCTACGAGCATTTCGGCGTCAACATCCACTGGCACGAGCCGACGCCCGAGCTGCCGATGCAGGTCTATTCCCGCGATTCCAGCGTCATGACGCCCTACGGCGCCTTCATCACCGCCATGGCCAACTGGTGGCGGCGCGGCGAGAACTATGCCGCGATCCGCACCTATGAAAAACTCGGCATCCCGATCTACGACATGGTCACGGCTGGTACGTTCGAGGGCGGCGACTTCAACGTCATCGAGGATGGCGTCGTGCTGATAGGCTGCGGCGGCGCGCGCACGCAGGAGGAAGGTGCGCGCCAGGTGCAGGCCTGGTTCGACAAGGAAGGCTGGGAAACCCGCATCGCCTTCATCGACGAATATTACGTCCATATCGACCTGATGGTGGTGCCGATCGCCGAAAAACTGACCGCCGTCTGCCTTGCCTGCACCGAGCCCGGCATTGTCGACTGGCTGAAGGGCAAAGGCCACGAGATCATCGACGTGCCGTTCCAGGACACGATGGCGCTCGGCTGCAACTTCATGTCGCTGGGCAAGGACCGGGTGATCGCGCCGACCTCCAGCCAGTCGCTGATCGGCCAGCTCAAGGCCCGCGGTTTCGAGGTCGCGGCCGTCGACATGAGCGAGATTTCGAAGACCGGCGGCGGCATCCACTGCATGGCGCAGGCGCTGAAGCGCGAACCGGCCTGAGCCGGCTCGCCCCTCAGCAACAAACCCGATACTGTGTCTTCGCTGCCCTTGTGAGTGCTGGAAAAATGGAGGAATAGTCTTGCGGAATGCATCGCCCTGAAATTGCCGGTTTGCGGTACTCAGGTCGTGCAATTGCTAGCCGGATTCCGAATGGCCAGTCCCGAACCGCGCAAGAGAAGAGGTCCGATCGCCGCCCGGCTGCTGGCGCTCGACGCGTGGATCGATTCCTCGCTCTACGAGATCGGCTTCAAGGCGCGCCAGTTCTGGGAATCGGCGACGATCTTCTCGCGGCGCTTCCGCGTCAACGGCTGGCGCCGTGGCATCATCGAAGTGTTGAGCGAAGGTTTTACGCTCGGCGCCGGCGGCATCGTGGTGATGCTGGCGCTGGCCATTCCGGCTTTCCAGGATACGGCCGGCGACTGGCGCGCCCAGGGCGACTTCGCCGTCACCTTCCTCGACCGCTATGGCAACGAGATCGGCCAGCGCGGCATCATCCAGCGCGATTCCGTGCCGGTCGACGAGATGCCCGATCACGTCATCAAGGCGGTGCTTGCTACCGAGGATCGCCGCTTCTTCGATCACTACGGCATCGATGTGCTCGGCCTTTCCCGCGCCATCTTCGAGAATGTGCGGGCCAATTCCGTCGTTCAGGGCGGCTCGAGCATAACCCAGCAGCTGGCCAAGAACCTGTTCCTCACCAATGAGCGCACGCTAGAGCGCAAGATCAAGGAAGCCTTCCTGTCGCTGTGGCTCGAGGCCAATCTGTCGAAGAAGGAAATCCTGCAGCTCTATCTCGATCGAGCCTACATGGGGGGCGGTACGTTCGGCATCGAGGCGGCCGCCGATTTCTATTTCGGCAAGAGCGTCAAGGATCTGAACCTCGCCGAGGCGGCGATGCTGGCCGGGCTGTTCAAGGCGCCGACCAAATATGCGCCGCACATCAACCTGCCGGCAGCGCGCGCACGCGCCAATGTGGTGCTGTCCAACCTTGTCGATTCCGGCTTCATGACCGAGGGGCAGGTTCTGCAGGCAAGGCTGCATCCGGCCGATGTCGTCGACCGCGGCGAGCAGAAAAGTCCGGACTATTACCTCGACTGGGCATTCGACGAGGTCAAGAAGATCGCCAAACCGGGCCAGCACTCGCTTGTTGCCCACACCACCTTCGACGCGAACATCCAGAAGGCAGCGGAAGAATCGGTGGAGTTCCACCTGCGCCAGTTCGGCAAGGAGTACAACGTCACCGAAGGTGCCGTCGTCGTCATCGAGACCAACGGCGCCGTGCGCGCCATCGTCGGCGGCCGCGACTATGGCGCCAGCCAGTTCAACCGCGCCACCAAGGCGCTGCGCCAGACCGGCTCGTCATTCAAACCCTATGTCTATGCAACGGCGATGGAACACGGCTTCACGCCCAACTCCATCATCTCCGGCGGCCCGATCAGCTGGGGGTCCTGGTCGCCGCACAATTACAGCGGCGGATCGGCGGGCAATGTAACTCTGATCATGGCTATGGCCAAATCGATCAACACCGTGCCGGTTCGGCTGGCCAAGGATCACCTTGGCATCGGGCCGATCAAGGCCATGGCCGAGGCGATGGGCGTGGAATCGCCGCTCGAAGCGCACAAGACGATGGTGCTGGGCACCTCGGGCATGACGGTGATGGACCAGGCGACGGGCTACAGCGTGTTCGCCGACAACGGTTTCGTCGGCTTCCGGCACGGCATCAGCCAACTCGTCACCCGCACCGGCGAGGTGGTTTATGATTTCGCCAAGGATGCGCCGCCGCCACACCGGGTGTTGTCGGAGCAGGCGCTGAAATCGATGAACACCATGCTGGCGGCAGTACCGGTGATGGGCACGGCGCGGCGGGCCCAACTTCCCAACATCGTCGTCGCCGGCAAGACGGGCACGACGCAATCCTACCGCGACGCCTGGTTTGTCGGCTTCACCGGCAACTACACGGCGGCGGTATGGATGGGCAATGACGATTTCACGCCGACCAAGAACATGACCGGCGGCTCGCTGCCTGCGATGGTATGGCAGCGCCTGATGGTCTATGCGCACCAGAACATCGACCTCAAGCCGATCCCGGGCATCGACAAGCCCTTCGTCGACGAGGAGATCGCTGCCAAAGCCGAGGAAGCACAGAAGAAGAGCGACGCGCAGGCGGTGGCCGATGCAGCCGCCGAACGGCCGCCGGTGCTGTCCAGCCGCACGACGCAGACGCTGCGGGACATGACCAGCCTGTTCCAGTCGGCGCCCGTCCTCAATACGCCTCAACCGCCGGAGACGCTGTCGGCGCTGTGATGGCGCGCCTCTTCCTTCTCCACCTGTGGGAGAAGGTGGATCGGCGCGCAGCGCCGAGACGGTTGAGGGGTGCTGGCCGGATCACCGTCCTTGCGAAGCTGGAACACCCCTCATCCGACCGAGCTTCGCTCGGCCACCGTCTCCCGCAGGTGGAGAAGGAAGAGGCGGCTGCAATTCTACATCGGCCCGCTTGCCACAAGGCCCTGCGCCGCGATATCCCCGAGCGGCAACTCTTCGGTGTCCCCGGCCCTTCATGCTCAAAACTGCCTTCCTGACGTTGCTTTCGCTTGCCATAGCCATCATCGGCGGTGGCGGCAGCGTCTGGTATGCGCTGAAAGTCCAGGATGGCGTCGGCGCCATCCGGATCGGTCAATGGACAGCCTTTCCCGATATCGGCACGCCGTCCGCCGATCCTTATTCCAAGGCTCGCGTGGCGCGCGAGGGCGTGCTTGCACTCGGCCGTGCCGAGGGGCTGTCCTTCGTCGCCGAGCGAGACACGGGCGGCGCCGAGCTCAAGCGCGAATGCACCTACACCATCGAGGGCGGATTTCCGACGGCGCGGTTCTGGACGCTCTACGCCGCCGACCAGTCGCTCAGCGTGGTCGAGACCGGCAAATCCCGGCTGGCGGCGCTGCAATCCTACGGGGTGGTGCGCCAGCCCGACAATTCGGTGATCATTTCCGCCGGCCATCACCCGATGCCCGGCAATTGGCTGCTGACAGACGGCTTCGGCAGGATGTATTTCGTGCTGACCTTCTACGACACGCCAATCGCCAGCAGCACGGGCCTGTCGGACGTCTCGCTGCCGCGGATCGTCAAGGTCGGCTGCGATGCGTAGTTTTTATGCGGCGATGCGCAGACTTTTGCATGCCGTCCTGCTCGGCCTGCTCGGCGCCGGCATTGTGCACATCGCCGTGCTGCTTCTGGTGCCTGAATTTTCCGAACGCGACGCCTGGTCGCGGCTGTCCATGGCTTCGGATCTCTACAAGATGACGCGGCTCGATGCCGAGGCCGGTGGGGCGCCCGTGGTGAAATCCGTCGACCCGCTGTTTTATGCAACGGCGTGCCGGTTCGACCTGGGCGAAGGTTTGGTCCGCGTCAAGGCACCTGGACATGTCCCGTTCTGGTCGGTGTCGGTCTATGACCGCAGCGGCCACAACATCTATTCCTTCAACGACCACACAGCGACCGGCGGCGTTCTGGATGCCGTGGTGCTGACGCCGGCGCAGATGATCGACGTGCGCAAGGACCTTCCAGAGGATCTTCAGGGGGCGATCTTCGTCGAAGCGCCGATCGAGGAAGGCATCTTCGTCATCCGTGCCTTCGTCCCCGACAGCAGCTGGAAGCCGATCGTGTCGCGCTTCTTCGAACAGAGTTCCTGTGAGTTGCAGGACTTCTAGAGCGTGTCGCGTCTGAACGGATTCAGACGACCCGCTTTAGGTCTTTGTTTTCATGCATGTCGTTCTCCAAAACCGAGGTCACTTTTGGGCGACATGCACTAGACATGATCCCGGACCAAAGGTCCGTGGCCGCCGAAACTCAGTGGTG
This sequence comes from Mesorhizobium sp. M7A.F.Ca.CA.002.15.2.1, assembly GCF_003998715.1. NCBI lineage: Bacteria > Pseudomonadati > Pseudomonadota > Alphaproteobacteria > Hyphomicrobiales > Phyllobacteriaceae > Mesorhizobium > Mesorhizobium sp. M7A.F.Ca.CA.002.15.2.1. The sequence goes on along the minus strand of NZ_RZPI01000260.1, from coordinate 526 downwards.
CGGGACCGGCTTCGTCCCTGGCGATCCCGTCTTGTCGGGATCGACCGGCCGCACTTCGCCGGCATGCGACCGCTCATAGCGGATGCCGGGAAAGATGATCACCGCCGCCGGCATTTCGGCGGTTTGCTTTGCTCTGGTGTTTGGTGCCGTACGCGGCACGAAAGACAGTACCATGCCCATGGTTCGCGCATTCCTCTCGGTTTCCCCGGAGCACAACGCAACGCCTCCAAATGTCATTAAGGCGGCAGAGGGTTAACGGAACGCTAACGGATCGTCGCTAACTTGATCTTTGTTCTTGGTGCTCGCGAAACCGACACAATCCCGGTCGAGCGCGCCAAGCTTGTGTCGAGTACGGGCGTATCCTTCGTGTCATCTTCGGACTTCAGGCAAATCGCGGTACGAAAAGACTCGGGAAAGGCCGAAAGGCTGTTCCGCGCCGCAGTGTCGGCGTTCTGCTCGCTCACCCGCCCTTCACGCCGCGAGATCGGCCAGCTCGAAGACCTGACGCTGCCGCTGTTCAATGACG
>NZ_RZPI01000025.1:0-20215 GCF_003998715.1 Mesorhizobium sp. M7A.F.Ca.CA.002.15.2.1 | reverse complement strand
ATCCAGCAGACGATTACGCACGGCATCCGCTTCGCATCCGATCCGGACACGCGCCTGTCGGAAATGCCGGCCTTCGGCGACATCATTACCGCCGACCAGATCGCACAAGTCAGCGCCTACGTGGCCAGCCTTTCCGGCAAGGTCCGCGATGCAAGTCTGATCCAACCCGGCGCCAAGGTCTTTGCCGAGAATTGCGTGGCCTGTCACGGCGACAATGCAAAAGGCAACAGGGAATTCGGCGCCCCCGACCTGACCGATGCGATCTGGCTCTATGGATCCGGTGAGACAGCCATCGCCGCACAGGTCCGTGCGCCAAAACAGGGCGTCATGCCGGCCTGGGTTGGCCGTCTCGGCGAGATCAAGGTCAAGGAACTTGCAGTTTATGTCCATTCGCTTGGCGGCGGAGAATAGGAATGGAAGGTCCTATTCTTCGGTCCCCCCTGCCAAGCGGACGAGGCCCGGCGTGAGCCGGGCCTCGACACCATCCCTAATGCGATCTGCACAACCCGGCAAGGCTATCCTACGGCGAGGCTTTACGACAGGTGCCCCTGACATTGGCTGGGAAAGTGGAGTTGCACATGCGTGACAAGACGCAGTTGACAGGGCTCGAAACAGAAACTGTCAATTCCGCCAAAACCCGCAAGCCGCTTTATGCCGCGCGTCAAAAGATCTTTCCGAAGCGCGCCTCGGGCAACTTTCGTCGCTTCAAATGGCTGGTGATGACGATCACACTTGGCATCTATTACCTGGCTGCGTGGCTGCCTTGGGCTCGCGGTCCATTTGCCCCGGACCAGGCAGTCCTGCTCGATCTCGCGAACCGGCGCTTCTACTTCTTCTTCATCGAGATATGGCCCCAGGAATTCTTCTATGTGGCCGGCCTCCTGGTCATGGCGGGCGTCGGTCTTTTCCTGATCACCTCGACTGTCGGCCGTGCCTGGTGCGGCTATGCATGCCCTCAGACGGTGTGGGTCGATCTGTTCCTCGTCGTCGAACGTGCGATAGAGGGCGACCGTAACGCTCGCATGAAACTCGATGCAGGCCCCTGGACCGCCCGCAAGCTGATGCTGCGCTTATCGAAGCACGCCGTCTGGCTGGTCATCGGTGCGGCGACCGGCGGCGCCTGGATTTTCTATTTTGCCGATGCGCCGACGCTGGTTGGCGAACTCTTCACCGGCACCGCGCCACCCGTCGCCTACATCACTGTCGCCGTGCTGACGGCTACCACCTACACGTTCGGCGGTCTGATGCGCGAGCAGGTCTGCACCTACATGTGCCCATGGCCGCGCATCCAGGCAGCGATGCTCGACGAAAGTTCTCTCACCGTCACCTACAATGACTGGCGCGGCGAACCGCGTTCTCGCCACGCCAAGAAGGTCCTTGCCGCAGGGCTGCCGGTCGGTGACTGCGTCGACTGCAATGCCTGCGTCGCGGTCTGCCCGATGGGGATCGACATCCGCGATGGCCAGCAGATGGAATGCATCACCTGCGCGCTGTGCATAGACGCCTGCGACGGGGTCATGGACAAGCTCGGCAAGGAGCGCGGGCTGATCTCCTATGCGACACTGTCCGACTACAACGCCAACATGATGCTGGCGACCGCGGGCGGCTCCAGTTCAGTCAACCCGTCGCAGGTCAGGACCGCTGATGGCCTGTTCTCCGACAAGGTGGCGCATTTCCATATCCGCAAGATCTTTCGGCCACGCACCTACGTCTACATGGGTATCTGGTCGCTGATCGGCCTGGGTCTGCTCTATTCGCTGCTGACGCGCGATCGGCTCGAAGTCAACGTGCTGCATGATCGCAATCCGCAATTTGTCACGCTGTCCGACGGCTCGATCCGCAACGGCTACACCGTCAAGCTGCTCAACATGATCCCCGAGCCAAGGACGATCGTTGTCGCGATTCAAGGCTTGCAGGGCGCCGAGATGAGCGTGGTCGGCGACGACATCCCGGAAGGCCGTTCTTTTGCCATTCCGGTCGAACCCGACCGCCTGAAAATGCTGAAGGTCTTCGTGCGCCAGCCGGCGGATCAAATCCAGGGCACAGCGCAGACCTTCAAGTTCCGTGTCGAGGACAAGGCGAGCTTCGAGGCGGACGAATACACCGCCACCTTCAACGCGCCGGAGACTGCCAGATGACCGCTAACGCTGAAAAACCCCGCGTATTCACCGGCAGGCACATGCTGGCCATCATCCTAGCCTTTTTCGGGGTGGTCATCGCGGTCAATCTGACGATGGCAACGCTCGCCAACACGAGCTGGACCGGCCTTGTCGTCGAAAACACCTATGTGGCGAGCCAGCAGTTCAACAAGAAGGCCGAGGAGGGGCGGGCGCAGGCAGCGCTCGGCTGGACCGGCAAGCTGACCATCGCATGGGGCGAGGTCCGCTATAGCCTTACCGACGCCGTCGGCAAGCCGATTGCCTTGCATGGCGTCAAGGTGCTGTTTCGCCATCCCGCCTACGAGAAAGAGGACAAGGCGGTCAACCTCGCCCTCGCCTCCGGCCAGGAATTCGCAGCCCAGCACATGCCGAAGGATGGCGTCTGGATCGTCGAAGTCGACGCTGACGCCGGTCTGGCCGAGCCCTACCGCGAAGTCCGCAGGATCATGATTTCCCATGGAGCGCTGAAATGAGTTGTTGTGCACCGGGCGCCGAAATGGCGCTTGATCTGGGCAGCACCACGTCGGTCCTGCCGTCTAGTCAAGAGATCAGGCTGGCGAGCCGATCGCTTGGAGATGATCTCCGCCAAACCGATCTTTCGGTGCCGAGCGTTCATTGCGCAGCTTGTATCCAGACGATCGAGACGGCGTTGGGAACGCTCGATCGCGTCGAGAGCGCCCGCGTCAACCTGTCGACGAAACGGGTCTCGGTCCGCTGGCGTGGCGACGAGGTTCCACCGTTCGTCGCCGCGCTTGGACGGCTCGGCTACCAGGCGCATCTCTTCGCCCCCGAGATTGATGAAAAGGACAGGACGCTTTCGGAGTTGATCCGCGCCGTCGCGGTTGCCGGGTTCGCGGCGGGCAATATCATGCTGCTTTCGGTCTCTGTCTGGTCCGGGGCCGAAGGGGCTACCCGCGACCTGTTTCACTGGGTCTCCGCATTGATCGCCATCCCAGCGCTCGCCTTCGCCGGCGGCATCTTCTTCCGCTCGGCCTGGAATGCACTGCGCCACGGCCGCATGAACATGGACGTGCCGATCGCGGTCGGAGTGTCGCTCGCTTACGCCATGAGCCTCTATGAGACGATCAACCATGGCGACCACGCCTATTTCGACGCGTCGGTTTCGCTGCTTTTTTTCCTTTTGATCGGCAGGACGCTGGATCACGTGATGCGCGAACGTGCCCGCACCGCGGTGAAAGGCCTGTCGCAGCTGGCCGCACGCGGCGCCATGGTGCTGCGCGGCGATGGCGCGCGCGACTATCTGCCGGTTGGCGAGATCGAACCGGGGATGCAGCTGCTGATCGCGGCCGGTGAAAGGATCCCCGTCGACGGCAAGATCATCCACGGAGCGTCTGATCTCGACTGCTCGCTGGCCTCAGGCGAAAGCGCGCCGAAAAACGTGGCGCCGGGCGAAGCCGTGCAGGCCGGCGTGCTCAATCTTACCGGCCCGCTGACGATCGAGGCGACCGCCGCCGCGAAGGATTCGTTCCTCGCCGAAATGGTTCGGCTGATGGAAGCCGCAGAGGGCGGTCGCGCGCACTATCGCCGCATCGCTGATCGCGTGTCGGCACTCTACGCGCCCGTGGTTCATCTCACCGCCTTCGTGACATTCCTGGGTTGGATGGCGGCGACGGGCGACTGGCACCGGGCGATGACGATCGCCATTGCCGTTCTGATCATCACCTGCCCGTGCGCGCTCGGCCTCGCCGTACCGATCGTTCAGGTGGTCGCCGCGCGGCGTCTGTTCGAGAACGGCATCATGGTCAAGGACGGTTCGGCCATGGAGCGCCTGGCGACGATTGATAACGCAGTGTTCGACAAGACCGGAACGCTCACGCTCGGACAACCCCGGCTCCTCAATGCATCGTCGATCGATCCGGCCATGCTGGCAATCGCGGCAGACATGGCCGCGCACTCGCGTCACCCGTTTTCAAAGGCCATAACCGGCTTTGCCGCTCCTGGCGGGCAACACAAATTCGATGCCGTCACAGAGCATCCGGGGTTCGGGATCGAAGCCACTGTCGCCGGAAGCATCTGGCGGCTGGGTCGACGCGGATGGGCTGGATGGAAGGCCCGGACCGGTGGTGAAGGCAACCATGGCTATGGCGGAACGGTGCTGACAAAAGACGGGTTCATTGTCGCGACCTTCGATTTCGAGGATGCGCTGCGCGCCGACGCGGCGGCGGCGATCAAGCGATTGAACGATACTGGGGTGTCGATGCAAATGCTGTCGGGCGATACCGCAGGTGCCTGCGGTGAAGTTGCAAGAATGCTGGGTGTCGAGGACTTCGTTCCGTGCCTGCTGCCGTCGGGCAAGGTCGAGCGCATCGAGACCCTGGCGAAAGACGGACACAAGGTTCTGATGGTTGGCGACGGCCTCAACGACACGCCGGCGCTGAGCGCGGCGCATGTCTCGATCGCTCCGGCCACCGCCGCCGACATTGGCCGCAATGCCGCCGACTTCGTATTCCTGCGCGAAAGCCTTCTGGCAGTGCCTCTCGCGCTGGACGTCTCGCGCAAGGCGGGACACCTGATCCGCCAGAACATCGCGATTGCGATCGTCTACAATGCCGTCGCCGTGCCGATCGCCATCCTGGGCCACGCCACGCCTTTGTTAGCGGCGATTGCCATGTCTGCCTCATCGGTGCTTGTTATTGGAAACGCATTGCGCTTGCACGGCTTCGGGGCGAATGCGACGCTGCAAGTTATTCAAAAAGTCGGACGCTCCGCAGTCAGCTATTCGGCATAATCCTCGTGACGACGTTGCTCTATCTCATACCAGTGGCCCTTTTTCTGGGTGCACTGGGTGTGTCCGGCTTCGTCTGGGCATTGCGAAGCGGTCAATACGAAGATCTCGACGGAGCCGCCGAGCGGATACTAATTGATCGGGACGACAAACCGGAACGCTGATTTCAATCCGCTGTGCATAAGATGCGCGGATCGCGCTCGTCAGTCGAGCCGGCTCGGTCGGGAACAAGCTGTCCATGCTCCATGCTCCATGCTCCATGCTCCATGCTCCATGACCATCTTGACCTAAGCTGCACACTACATTTGTGAAAAGCCTCTGTCGTGCGAAGGACTGCCTCCCATTGCACCCAGTATGAGGCGTGTGATGCCACGAGAGTACCTCGCGTGGCCGGACGAGAGCTTGGCAATGTGCGCACGGGTTCCAAAGTGGAACGTCACGGTCGATCACCTGACCGTGAACCGCCAGTGCCGATTGGTCATGTCTGGCTGATCCAGATCAGGGTCATACTCATCGGCGTGGTCTATTGACCAGTCTTCGACGGAGAAATGCATGACTTACGGAAAGATTGGTCGTCATTATCAGCACCTTCACGGTTCTGGGTTTTCTGTCGTGTGGTCGGCCATGCCTTGTGCTTACGGCGCAGCCATTAGCTGACCGGCGTCGTGTGTATCTCGCTTGCTGGCTGACCATCCGCGTGGCTTGCGCGGACAGGGGGCCGATCAACAGCTTTCGCCTTTGATGGGTTGTGTGCGTCGTTGCCGATCCATCCCGATTCCCGGCCCGCGCCTTGAGGCTATGCGACGGTACCGGAACCCAGCGCACGTCACGCGGTTCCGCGCGCGTGGTGTCCGCTCGTCACGACGATGAACGAACAAGCGGCTGGAGTACCATGAACACCGTACACATCATCGACTGCCACAATGCAAATGACTACTTCGCCGACAGGCAAGAGGGACCGATCGTGCAGCACTTGTTAAAGGCTGTCAACATCCGCGCGGAGCTCCAAATGGCGTTGAACCGAACGAAATTTGGTGAGGCTGTAGTACGAGCGATGGAGGCGGAGTGCGACGTGCTTCACATCGCCGGGCACGGCAATGGTGACGGGATCGCTTCGTCCAGTGGGCGAAGTGGCCTTCTTTGGGCTGACTTCGTAAAAATGTTCCAGGGCTCGCATCCAGCGCCGAAGATCCTCGTGATGTCAACGTGCTGCGGAGCATCATCGGGGTTGGGACGTGCGTTTTCGAAATCGATCAACCGTCCGAAGTTGATCATTGGTTCGAGTGACGCGCGCTATTTCGACGACTATGTCGCCGCGTGGGCTTTGCTCTATCGGCGACTGAATTGCAAGGACATCGACATCGAAGCCATGCAGCAGGTTCTTGATGAGATATGCGCGGTCGTGGATAAAAGTTTCCGCTACCTTGGCTGGGATGACGAGAGAGAGCGCTACGTTCGATACCCTCACCCTCGCAAGAGAGCCCGCTTCGACGTCGTGGAGCGTGAGTAGTATGCGCAAGGGTTCCAGGTGGAATGTGGCGATCGATGCGGCGCGGCCGTCGCTGACCAGCGTCGCGAGTGTCTCGCTTGCTGGCGGCGATCTGCGCGGCTGCGCGGCGAAAGGGCGGGATCGGTTAGCCGCATCCACCTCTGAGCGCTTTGAGTGCTTCGTTGCCGATCGATGCGAATCTCCCGGCCCAGCGCCTTTAGGCAATGCGGCGGGCACGGAGCTCATGTCACTCGGCTCAGTTCCACCGTTACACGAGGATAGGCGACCGGATGGCGGCACGCTGATGGGCTCTGACGATAATTTTGACATCGTTGTCGTTGGAGCCGGCCCGGTCGGCCTTTCGTTCGCTGCGTCGCTTGCCCAAAGCGAACTCAAGGTGGCAGTTGTTGAACAGAACACATTCGATAGTCTGGCGAATCCGGCTTTCGATGGTCGCGAAATCGCGCTGACCAACGCTTCGATCAGAACCCTTCGCGAGCTCGGCGCCTGGGATGTCATCCCGGCTTCGGACAAATCAGCACTTCAAGGCGCGCGCGTGCTCAACGGCTCGAGCGCATTCGCTCTTCGTTTCGATCCTCCCAGCAACTCTGGAGAACCGCTGGGGGTTTTGGTTCCAAATTGCCGGATCCGCGAGGCGCTGTTCAAAATCGTCCGCTTGCAGGATCGCGCCCGGCTGTTGTGCGGCCACTCGGTCGTCGATGCAACAAACAGCCAAGAAGGAGCAGTCGTAACGCTCTCTAATGGCGCGCGTTTAACTGCTCGGCTGGTTGTTGCCGCGGATTCGCGTTTGTCCGCCACGCGTGATCTGCTAGGCATCGGCGCCGATATCAACCGGCTTGGCCACTCGATGCTGATTTGCCGAGTGAGGCACGAGCGCGCCCACCACCAGATCGCCATCGAATGGTTCGATCACCATCAGACGATAGCGATATTGCCCCTCGCGGAGGGCATGTCGTCGCTGCTGCTCACATTGCGCTCAAACGAGGCCTATAGACTGCTTGCCTTCGATGATGATTTGTTCCTGTCGGAGTTGACGAAACGGTGTCGAGGGCGCCTTGGAAAAATGACCTTGGCAAGCAAGCGCCACACCTATCCGCTGGTCACGACCTGGGCGCACAAATTCCGGGCGCCGAGCGCCGCACTCATCGGCGACGCTGCCATCGGCATGCACCCGGTGACCGCTCACGGATTCAACATCGGTCTCAGCAGCCAGAAGCAACTCGCCCGTGGAATCATGACTGCGTGCCGCGACGGCCGCAATGTTGGCGACCCCGACATGCTGCATATATACGAAAGGCGGCTGCGCCTGTCGGCGGCGCCGCTCTACCATGCAACGAACATATTGGTTGGACTCTACTCCAGAGACCACCTGGCGGCACGGCTTGCAAGGCATCTGGGGCTTCGCTTTGCCCAACATGTTCCCCTTGTCCGGCATGGGATTTCGGCGGAGCTCCAGCGGTGATACTGCACCAGCAGTCGCATTTTTGCGCGTGCTGGGCGAGCGATGAGAGAGTGCATGATGCACCGGAGTAATCCTGCTCCCCGACGCTGATCTCCGATTGAAGAATTAACCCGTCCTTCAGGGGGGCTGCATAGGCTGCGGACAAGCAGGAGTAAGCAAGCTGACCCGTCCAGCCTTGGAAAAAGAAGATCCGCTGGAGGCGAGAATCCTTCAGGACCAGCTCGCTGATCTGAGGGCAGGCCTTTTCGTCTCAATGCCGATAAGCATTGTGCTGTCCGGGCTGATTTTGACCGTGCAGGCCCTTTCCGGGAACGGTCTTGCTGGCGCGGCCTGGTTTTCGGTCGTTAATGCGATAAATGCCGCCCGCCTTGCACTCGCCCGTCATCAGCTGAAGGAACCCGGAGTCCAGGATGATCTGACACGGGTTTGGCTGCGGCTTCGCTGGTTTGGCAGGCTTGCTCTTCTGGCGGGATTCACCTGGTCATTCCTTGCCGTCCTAACGGCTGGATACACGACGTCTCAAGCATCGCTGCATCTAATAATTCTGGCGGGCATTTCAGCTGGCGCGGTCACGTACGGCAGCTCATATGCTGCGGCAGCGATATGCTTCATCACACCGCCACTCCTCATTGCCGCCGCATGTTTGCTGACGAAGGGAGCCCCGGAAAACTACATTCTGGCTTTTGCCGTCCTGCTTTTCGAGGGCGGCCTGGTTCGATCCTCGTTCGTTGGACAAGCGCGCTTCCGTGACGCGAGCCGCCTGAGACATCAAGCCGAGCGGCTTGCCGCGGAAATGGAGCGCAATTCCAGGGAGGACCATCTTACCGCGCTCCTCAACAGGCGGGGCCTCGAACATGCAATCGATCAGTTTGAGAACACCGATGGACCCTTTGTGGCCATGCTGATTGATCTGGACGGGTTCAAATCTGTCAACGATACCTACGGTCACAGAACGGGTGACGAGCTGCTTGCCAGGATCGCCCGCCGAATAGAGGAAGAAGCACCGGAGGGCTCAACGCTCGCCCGCATCGGTGGGGATGAATTCGTGCTGGTTTTTTCTTCGCGAAAGAATTCTCCTTCTCCCACCAATCTCGCGTCCAATCTCATAGCCAAGCTTGCTCGCCCCTATCCTGGGATCGCATCAGTCCGCATTGGAGCGTCTATAGGAATCTACTTGGCTGAAAACCCCGGACTAACGGAAATGTTGTTGCGGGCCGACATCGCCCTTTACACAGCTAAGCGCCGCGGCAGGAATGAATTTTGTCTGTTCGATGCCGAGCTAGCCCGGGAGTTGCAACGCCGCCAGTCAATCGAACGCGATCTTCATTCGGCGATAACGATGAGAAGCTTGGTCGCTTGGTTTCAGCCAATCGTAAGACTCGAAACTGAAGCCGTCGTCAGTTTTGAAGCCTTGCTAAGATGGTCTCACCCGCTTCACGGTCCCATTTCTCCGCCCGAGATCATGACAGCGGCACGCGAAACTGGAATGCTTCAGCTGCTAACTCAAACGGTATTCGCCGACTGTTGCGCTCTTATCGAGGGCTTGGTCAAAGCTGACCGTCGTGATGTTCGTGTGGCGATGAATGTTTCACCGTGCGAGTTGGAAGCTGGCGATATTGACGAGATGATTCTTAATGGTCTGGCGGCAAAAGACCTCCCTGCAACGATGTTCGACATCGAGATTACCGAAGAAGCCCCAGTGGATCCGGACAGAGTGGATGAAAAGCTCGCCCGGCTTTCACATGCTGGCATTTCTATCGCGCTCGATGACTTCGGCACCGGTTTTTCGACGTTGGCATCGCTCAAGGACAGTCGGATCAGGAAGGTGAAAATAGATCAGGGCTTCGTTCGCGGCTTAGCCAAGTCCCGGGAGAATCGGCTGCTTGTCAAAGCGGTGATTGATCTTGGTAGGACGCTCGGGATCGAGGTCATGGCCGAGGGCGTTGAAACAGAGGCAGATCGGCAAACTCTGTACAAGCTTGGCTGCAGAACCGCGCAGGGCTTCCTGTTCTCTAAGGCAGTGCCTCTCCATTTGGCACTTGATTCGGTAGTAAAAGAGCACGCGAAGGAGTTGTGACCGGCCTCTCCGTCCGTGCTGCTCGCGGAACTTTCATGTGGGGTGGACCTGACGCGCGAAAGCCGTTTCGGACGGTAGAGTTATTACGGGGGCGAAACTGAGCACGTGGTTTGGATAGCAGCAATCCGGTCCACCGGCGCACATGCAGCGGCTTCATACAAGCGTTCAAGTTGCGAGATGAGCTTGAGTGAACGACGTCGGAGAATTGCGTCCTTTGGACGCTGGTTTCGCGGTTCCCGTAGGATTCGATTACGGGAAGCGTTCTTGGCTGCTTCTCGGCTCAGCGCTCATCGGGATGAACAACGTACCCGCGGTCAAGGTCTTCGCGACCTCAACCCAGTCACCATCCCGCAACAGCAGCGGTCGGGTCCTGATCAAGCGCTCAGCCTCAGCACAGGTGCTGGAGCAACGGTAGAGCGCGGAAAACGTGTATCGGAATGCGCTGGCTCACCATAGGAAGCTGCCACGGCATGTCGAATGTCCCCAGGGGGCGGACCGTTCCCTTGCATTTGTCTCGATGACGGGCTCTCAAAGCTAAAGCCAAGAGAGCTTTATAAAAATCGCACCCGATCGGCTGCGCAACGACGACCAGCTGAGGCCCGATCGGGTGCTAAGGTCGTGCCAAAAAAGGCGCGTCACTGTCGCATTTCTAGCCGGCTTGCGATCGGACGTCATCTCTTGGCGATCGCTGCCCCTTCTCTCAAATGCGCTTAGCGGCGCCGATGGCGAATAGCGCAAGCTTTTCCACCCGTTTCTACTCCACTACCGAGACTCGTCACCAACCTCCTTTTATTCGCTTCCATATGGCCCATCCTGTCTCCAATCGAGGAGGAGCGCGAACATGGGCCAAGCCGTAGAACGTCTCAGTCTCGGGAATTCTTCTGCTCGCCAAACTGCCGTTGTCGCCGGCACCATATTTGGCAGGGTGACAGTGCACGACAAGATATCAGGCGTTCTTGTCTGGGCTGAACTATGCTTGCAAGCCATAACCCAAAAATCGCCGATCCCTTTGAATTCGAGCCGGATGAATGGGTGTTTCAAAATTTTTGGCGGTTTTAGGCAGAACCCTCCGATGGCCCGCGTACCGGTCAAGCTTCGTGAGCACTTTAGGTTCGTCGATCAGGCATAGGTTTCTTTCCCATGCCACATGCTGGCCGTTTGCCTAGTTCGGAAGCCCTCGAGAGGCGTTGCTCGTCTTGGTATGGCGTCGCCCCTTTTTCCGATCCATCGGCCACGGAGCTAGAATGGTGTCTAGCTGTTGCCGCCTACTTGGTCATCCGGCATGGAGATGCCTATATACCGACCTTCGAAAGGCTGGAATACGAGGTCGAACAAATGCGGCGGAAGCTCGGAAATCGCGAGCGAGCGCAGCGCGTGCTGGCCACGCTCAACCTAAATGGCTCGGACAGCTGGAGCCGTGAGGTTGGTTCTCAAGGCCTGGATGGCGCCGCAATCACATTCGCCCGGGCGGGGTAAAAGCGATTTTTTGGAGCCACTCGCGCTTTTGCGCTAACGAAGGTCCCGCGCCGTATTTGGGCCGGATCCATTTGTGGCCCATCAGAGAAGCAATTACCTTCTCCGGCGCCTCAACTGCCGTCAGCCGGTCCTCGAAAGTGTGTCGCAGGCTATAAAGACTATGCTCGGAAGTCGGCAGAAGTTCCTTGCTGGCGAGCACCTTGTTGACGAGCGCTGAAAGTGACGCGGCCTTGTCGCGATAACGAGGAAAGCCGTCCGGATGGAGCTTGATGGCTGCAAGTGCGCCGCCAACCAAGGGAATGTCACGGGCTGAATGACCGGTCTTCAAGCGACGGCCATTGGGGCGCACCCGCACATGCGGGATTTCTCGATCGAGGTGGATTGTTTCGGTGGTGAGGTTTGCCGCTTCAGAAAGCCTGAGTCCGGTATCGGCAATCACATAGATTAGATGGCGGGCTTCGTCATTGAGTCCGTCGAGCGCGCCTTCAGCGAGTATCTTCTCCTGAATGAACTCCGCTGTGAACGCAGCGCGTTGCCCGGGGACGGCGCCGGAAAGACGCAGGTTTCGAAAAACCGGCTCCAGCTTGAGCTGGTGAGTCAGATCGACGACGCGCAGCATTTTCGAAACATGGCCGATGTCCTTGTTGGCCGTACCGATATCAAGTCCATCCTCAACGATCCGCTTTTGCCACCACTCGCGGAACGCGATTGCGTCGTCCCGAGTGAGGCTTGCGATCTCCTTGTCGCCAATGACTCCAACCAGATTGGCAACTGCGCGCTTTTTGGGGTTACGCCATTTCTTGATTTGGTTGGGCGACATGGTCAGCAAGTTCTGTTGCTCGATCGTCTCGAATTCCTTGATAAGACCGCTCAGGCGGACCGCTGGCCGCTTCTCCCCACCCATGACGGCCGAGACGTCCTGCGCGTCCTCGATCGATTTTTTGTCGAGGAGCAGCTTGATACGGGCCATGAGTTCGTCGAGCGGCCCCGCTGCTAGTTCCTCGTTAGTGCGATAGGCCAATCCAAATGACCGCGCGCGCTTCCTCGCGGCTTCGAAACGCAGCCCCGCCTCGGCGGATTGGCCTTCCCGCAGTCTACGCCAATACGCCTCCAGCCCCGCGCCGAGGCTTTGCACTGCATCTCGCGCCCGTACACCGCGGGGATCGTCAGCCACGGCGACGCCCGTGGAAATGCGTACTAGGCAGCGGCGATCAAACGCCGCGAATTCCTTCGGCACCCTGCGGACGAGATACCAGATGCCTTCACGTTTATGCGGCTTTGGCGCTGCGGAACGTCGCATTATCTTTCTCTAATGTTACACAGTTTGTTACACAGTCTAAGATATGTTTCGCTTCGTGCTGGTCAAGCGCAACAAGGAAGCTTTTGAAAGGAAAGGATTTTTATGGAAGCTAAATGGCGGAGAGGGAGGGATTCGAACCCCCGATGGGCTTGCACCCATGCCGCATTTCGAGTGCGGTGCATTCGACCACTCTGCCACCTCTCCGCGGTCATGGTCGGCCGTTGCCGGCGCGGCGCACTAGATAACGGCTGAACGGGCAGGTTACAAGGCCAATCCGTCAGTTATTTGGCTTGCCGGGCAAGCAGCGGATTCGCGACGGTTCAGCGGCGGCGAGGCCTGGGTAGGTTGGTAACCAGTCACGCGTGCTTGCCTCGACGACGGTCACGTCGTGCAGTCGTGCTGACACGCTCGATCCTTCGGCCGCCAACAACAGTCCCGACAACAGCTGTTTGCCTTGACTCGCACTCAACCTTCGGTTAGGGACAGCGCGCAATCGGCGTGGAGGGTTCTTCCGCGCCGCTTGTTTTTTGAACCCGCAGACTGACAAAAAGACGGCTGAACCGCCAGAGGCGGCTCATCAAGGCCGACCGAACAGCGAAAGGCAAAAAATGTTCGCAGTCATTAAAACGGGTGGCAAGCAGTATCGCGTTGCCGCCAACGATCTCCTGAAGATCGAAAAACTCGAAGCCGCTGTCGGCGATATGGTCGAGATCGGCCACGTCCTCGCACATGGCGAAGGCGAGAATGTCACGTTCGGCGCGCCGTTCGTCGACGGCGCGGTGGTCACCGCCGAAGTCGTCGAGCAGGGCAAGAACCGCACCGTCATCGCCTTCAAGAAGCGCCGCCGGCAGAATTCGCGCCGCAAGATCGGCCATCGCCAGCTTTTGACCACCGTGCGGATCTCCGAGATCCTGCTGGGTGGCGCCAAGCCGACGAAGACGGCAGCGGTCAAGGCGCCGAAGAAGGTGAAGGCCGAGGCCGCCACCGAGGTGCAGGCGGAAGCCGCGCCGAAGAAGGAGCCCAAGGCCAAGGCAGCCGAGACAAAGGCAGCCGAGACCGCGGCAGCGCCGCTGTTCAAGGCGCCCAAGGGTGAGCCGGACGATCTGACCGTGATCAAGGGCATCGGCCCGGTCGCAGCCAAGGATCTCAACGAGCAGGGCATCATCACCTTCGCGCAGCTCGCCAAGCTGACCGACAAGGATGTCGCCAAGATCGACGAGCACATGCCCTTCAGCGCCGACCAGATCAAGGACTGGCGCGAGCAGGCCAAGGAATTGGCGGCGAAGTAATTTTCTGGCGACCAGGTCGCCGGATCGGACTTGAAACGGAACGCGAACGCGTTCATAAGGCCTTTTAGGCGCCTTGCGGCGCAACGGAGTTAGTTAGATGGCACACAAGAAAGCTGGCGGCTCGTCGCGCAACGGTCGCGACTCGCATTCCAAGCGTCTGGGCGTGAAGAAGTTCGGCGGCGAAGCCGTCATCCCGGGCAACATCATCATTCGTCAACGCGGCACCACGTGGCATCCCGGCGTCAATGTCGGCATGGGCACGGACCATACGCTTTTTGCGCTCGAGACCGGCGCCGTGACGTTCAACAAAAAAGCCAACGGCCGAACCTACGTATCGGTCAACCCGATTGCCAAAGCCGCGGAGTAGCCGGTTCCGCACTAGAACACCGGCGCCCATCTCGGGAACCGGTGTCTGGCAAAGCCAGGAAAAGGATCAGGGGAGATGGGTTTCCATCTCCCCTTTTTCTTGTGCCTGGAGGACTTTCAAATGGTTGCCGAAGCGGAAGACTCAGAAGACGAAAGTTACGCGATAGACTGCCCGGTGCTGGTCACCGAGCGGCTGGTGATGCGGGCGCCCCACGAGGGCGATATCGCGCAGCTGGTCGAGCTTGCCGACAACCGCCATGTCGCCGAAATGCTGGCACGCATGCCGCACCCCTATGGCGAGGCCGAGGCGCGCGCTTTCCTGGCCATGACCAAATCGCGCCGGGCCGGCATTGCTTATGCCCTGACGCTGGCCGGCACCGACACCTTCGTCGGTTGCGCCGGCCTCAACACCACCGATCGCGGGCTGGAGCTCGGTTACTGGATCGGCGAGCCGCACTGGAAGAAGGGCTATGCGACGGAAGCAGCGCACGCGCTGGTCGATCTCGCCTTCCAGAGGACGTCGATCCAGGTCCTGCATGCCTCGACGCGGGTCATCAATCCGGCCTCGCGCCGCGTCATCCACAAGTGCGGGTTCCAGTATGCCGGCCAGGGCATGCTGAACTCGATCGTCGCCGGCCAGGTTCCCGTCGAGCGCTACCGGCTCGATCGCAAGACCTGGACCAGCCTGCGGAACTGGGTGCATTTCTGATGGATGACGACGGTCAAACCAATGGTCGACAGCAGCGATATTGAAACGGCCGCGATCGCGCCGATGACGCCTGGGGATATCGAAAGCTTTCATCGCGCGCTCGATGTCGTAGCGCGTGAGCGAAAGTACTTGTCCTTCCTTGAGGCGCCACCGCTGGATCAAGTCAGAAGTTTCGCAATGGATCGTATCGGGAGAGGCGATCCGGGGTTCGTGGCCGTTGTTCGTGGCGAGGTCGTCGGCTGGTGCGACATCTCACGCCATGATCGGCTCATCCATGCCCATCGCGGCTCCCTCGGGATGGGGATTGTTCCTCCCTATCGGGGGCGAGGGCTTGGACTGCGGCTCATCAATGCAACCTTGGCGCAAGCGCGCAGGGCCGGTTTCGTCCGCATCGAACTCTCCGTGCATTCCGACAATGCTCGCGCCATCTCTCTCTACGACAAGGTCGGGTTTGTCAGGGAGGGCGTGCAGCGCGATGCCGTCCATGTCGACGGGGAATACCGCGATACGATCATGATGGCGATCGTCGAACGCGAAAACGCCGCCAGATGAATGGCCATCAGCCCAGTTCGACCCACACCGGCAGATGGTCCGAGCCGACTGCCTTTCGGTCGACCCACAGACGCTGCAGGGATCTGGCAAGCGAAGCGCTGGTAAAGATATAATCGATGCGCTTGTGCCGGCTGGGATCGGTGGGTTGCTTGGGATCGACCCAACTGATGAGATCGTCGCCGGTGGCGTTCAGCCGCAAGGCGGCATCGACGGCGAAGTCGGCGGTCAGCGGCATGCCGAATTCATGGTCCGGCCGGCCGGCGAGTTCGACATATTCGGGTGAGCCGGCCAGCATGTTGAAATCGCCCATGCCGACAAAGGCTTCGGGATGCGGCAGTTCCGGCAGGCCGATCTCGGCGACGCCGGACAGTGCTCCGCCTTCGAGCGCATAGTTCAGCATGCGTTGGCGCAGGAACTGGATCTGGCTGGCGCGTTCGAGGGGGCTGCGGTGATCGAGATGGATGGAATAGAAGCGGATGAAACCAAGCGGCGTCTCGATCAGCGCTTCCAGCGCGCCGCGCTGGAAGTTCATCATCTCGAAGCTGCGGCTGCGCGGCAAAAGCAGGTTGCGCGACAGATGAATGGGCGTCCTAGACAGCACCATGTTGCCGAGCTGGAAGGTTTTCGTGACGGCACGGCCGTTGTCGATGTGCGAACCGATATTGGCCTCGAAATTGCTGCCATAGACGGCGAAATAGTCGGGCAGCGCCTCGCCGATCTCGGCGACCATGTCGCGGCCGCCATTCCGAGGATTGTTGCGGGTCACCTCCTGCAAAGCGATCACGTCGGCGCCGCGCACGGCATCGGCGATGCGCCCGACATCGTACTGCCCGTCGAGGCCGATGCCGTACTGGATGTTGTAGGTTACAAGCTTCATTCCGACGTCTCTCCGGCCAACCCCACATGGCCATTGTCACAAAACGGCCTCGCCCTTCGCCGCGCCTTGGTTTAGAGCAAGGGCCAAGGTTTAGAGCAATGCCGCAAAGCCACTAGTAGAAACTGTACAATCTCATGAAATTTCTCGATCAAGCCAAGGTATACATCCGCTCCGGTGACGGCGGCGCCGGTTCGGTGTCGTTCCGGCGTGAAAAATTCATCGAGTTCGGCGGGCCGGATGGCGGCGACGGCGGCCGCGGCGGCGATGTCTGGCTGGAGGCGGTCGACGGGCTGAACACGCTGATCGACTACCGGTATCAGCAGCATTTCAAGGCCAAGACCGGCGTCCACGGCATGGGCCGCAACATGACCGGCGCCAAGGGCGCCGACGTCACGCTGAAAGTGCCGGCCGGAACGCAGGTGTTCGAAGAAGACAACGAGACGCTGATCTGCGACCTGACCGTGGTCGGACAGCGCTTTCTGCTGGCCAAGGGCGGCAATGGCGGTTTCGGCAACCAGCATTTCAAGACCTCGACGAACCAGGCGCCGCGCCGCGCCAATCCCGGCCTGCCGGGGCAAGAGCTCAACATCTGGCTGCGGCTGAAGCTGATCGCCGATGCCGGGCTGGTCGGGCTGCCCAATGCCGGCAAGTCGACATTCCTGGCGGCGGTCACCGCAGCCAAGCCGAAGATCGCCGACTATCCGTTCACGACGCTGCATCCCGGCCTCGGCGTTGCCCGCATCGACGCGCGCGAATTCGTCATCGCCGACATTCCGGGCCTCATCGAAGGCGCGCATGAGGGCGTCGGCATCGGCGATCGCTTCCTTGGCCACGTCGAGCGCACGCGTGTGCTGCTGCATCTGGTTTCGGCGCAGGAGGAAAATCCGGGCAAGGCCTACAAGACCGTGCGAGCCGAGCTCGACGCCTATGGCCATGGCCTCACCGACAAGGTCGAGATCCTGGCGCTTTCCCAGGTCGACACGCTCGACGCCGATGCGCGCAAGAAGAAGGTCGCCTCGCTGAAACGCGCTGCCGGCCGCGCGCCGATGCTGTTGTCGGCGGTCACCGGCGAGGGCGTCGAGGCGGTGCAGCGGGCGCTGATGGCGGTGATTGCTGAGGCGCGCGCGCAGATCGCGGCGCCGGTCGAGACGCGCTGGGACAAATAGGGTCATGCAGTCGCTGAGAAAATATCGGCGCATCACCGTCAAGATCGGCTCGGCGCTGCTCGTCGACCGCGCGACGGGCCTGAAGCGCGACTGGCTGGCTTCGCTCGCCGACGACATTGCCGGGCTGGCCCAGGGCGGCGCTGAAATCCTCGTCGTCTCGTCCGGCGCCATCGCGCTTGGCCGCACCATCCTTGGCCTCGGCAAGCGAGCCCTGAAACTGGAGGAGAGCCAGGCGGCGGCAGCCGTGGGACAGATCGCGCTGGCCGGCGCCTGGTCGGACGCGCTCGGCAAGGGCAGCCTGAAATCGGGCCAGATCCTGCTGACGCTCGGCGACACCGAGGAGCGCCGCCGCTATCTCAACGCGCGGGCGACGATCTCGACACTCTTGAAGATGAAGGCAGTGCCGGTCATCAACGAGAACGACACGGTGGCGACTTCCGAAATCCGCTACGGCGACAATGACCGGCTGGCGGCCCGCGTCGCCACCATGATGGGCGCCGATCTTTTGGTGCTGCTTTCCGACATCGACGGGCTCTACACCGCGCCGCCGGCGCGCGACCCCAACGCCAAATTCATTCCGGTGGTCGACCGCATCACGCCTGATATCGAGGCGATGGCGGGTGCGGCCGCTTCCGAGCTGTCGCGCGGCGGCATGCGCACGAAGCTCGATGCCGGCAAGATCGCCACCGCCGCCGGCACCGCGATGATCATCACGTCGGGCACTCGGCTGTCGCCGCTGATGGCGATCGAACGCGGCGAGCGCGCTACTTTCTTTCGGCCGAGCAGCAACCCGGTCAAGGGCTACAAAACCTGGATCGCCGGCCAGCTCGAGCCGGCCGGCCGGCTTACGGTCGATGCCGGCGCCATCGGCGCGCTGCTGTCGGGCAAATCGTTGCTGCCGGCCGGCGTCAAGCTGGTCAGCGGCAATTTCTCGCGCGGCGACACGGTGGCGATCCTGTCGCCCGAGGGCCGCGAGATCGCGCGCGGGCTGGTTGCCTATGATGCCGCCGATGCCGTAAGGATCGCGGGCCTGAAGACGGCCGAGATCGAAACCGTGCTCGGCTACGAGGCGCGTTCGGCGATGATCCACCGCGATGACCTTGTGGTGAGCCATTCGGGTGACCAAGTACGGGCCGGCGACCAAACAGGGGCCGGTGACCAAGTCACGGTCGGTGGCGATGTAAGCGGAGGATGAGCCATGCTGAAACTGCATGAAAAATCCGGGGATGACACTGTCGCGCTGATGGCCGATATCGGCCGGCGCGCCCGCGCTGCCGCCCGGCCGCTGGCCATTGCCACAACCGCCGCCAAGAACGCCGCACTGCTGGCCATGGCCGAGGCGATTGTGGCCCGTGAGCAGGACATTCTCGACGCCAACGCCATCGATGTTTCGAATGGTCATGAATCCGGGCTTTCCACCTCCTTCATGGACCGGCTGAAGCTCGATCCGGCGCGCATCCGCGCCATGGCCGACGGCATCCGCGAAATCGCCGCGCTGCGGGATCCGGTTGGCGACGTGATCGCGCAGTGGGACCGGCCGAACGGTTTGCATATCGAGCGCGTGCGCACGCCGCTCGGCGTCGTCGGCGTCATCTATGAGAGCCGCCCGAACGTCACCGCCGATGCCGGCGCGCTGTGCCTCAAAGCCGGCAATCCGGTGATCCTGCGCGGCGGTTCGGATTCGCTCAATTCTTCCGCCGCCATCCACGCCTGCCTGGTCGAAGGGCTGAAGCAAGCGGGCCTGCCGGAGGATGCCATCCAGCTGGTGCCGACCACCGACCGCGCCGCCGTCGGCGAAATGCTGAAGGGGTTGGGCGGCAACCTCGACGTCATTATCCCGCGCGGTGGCAAAAGCCTGGTCGGACGGGTGCAGGCCGAGGCGCGGGTCCCGGTCTTCGCGCATCTCGAAGGCATCTGCCATCTCTACATCGACCGTTCCGCCAAGCTCGATATGGCTGTCAGGATCGCCGTCAACGCCAAGATGCGACGCACCGGCGTCTGCGGTGCCGCAGAGACGCTGCTGGTCGACCGGGCGGTTGCCTCCACGCATCTGGTGCCGATCCTTGATGCACTTCGCGCCGCCGGCTGCGAAATCCATGCCGATGCCGAGGTGCTGAAAGTGTTTTTCGACGCCAAACCGGCGACCGATGCCGACTGGATCACCGAGTATCTCGATGCCATCATCGCGGTAAAACTGGTCGACGGTATCGGTGGTGCGATCGAGCATATCGAGACGTTTTCCTCGCATCACACCGAGGCGATCGTCGCCGAGGATGCGCAAGCCGTCGAGCGGTTTTTCAACGAGATCGATTCGGCGATCCTGCTGCACAACGCATCGACGCAGTTCGCCGACGGCGGCGAATTCGGCATGGGCGCCGAGATCGGCATCGCCACCGGCAAGATGCATGCGCGCGGACCGGTGGGCGTCGAACAGCTGACGTCGTTCAAATACCGTGTGCGCGGGTCGGGACAGGTGAGACCTTGAGCGCTGGTCTTACCCTTCCCCTTGTGGGGAGGGTGGCGAGC
>NZ_RZPI01000259.1:0-7027 GCF_003998715.1 Mesorhizobium sp. M7A.F.Ca.CA.002.15.2.1 | reverse complement strand
GTTCGCGGTAGACCTCTTGCCGGCGCGCCCTGAAACGCACTTTTTCGGCATAAGCGGCCTCGAGATCGGGCTGCGGCCGTAAATGGATCACGCCCTCCTCGCCGTCGACGATGATGGCATCGCCGTTTTCCGCCATGGAAACAGCGCCCTTCATCTGGCCGGCGACGGGGATGCCCATGGCACGCGCGACGATGACGACGTGGCTGGTCGCTGCACCGTCCTCGAGCACCAGCCCGCGCATCTTGTCGCGGGGATAATCGAGCAGTTCGGCAGCCCCCATCGAACGGGCGACGATGATGGCGTCCTTAGGCAGCGATGCCGCGACATCTTCCGGCCCGCGCCCCATCAGCTGGCGCAGCAGGCGGTTGGCGAGGTCGTCGAAATCGCTCATCCGCTCGCGCAGATAGGGATCGGTCATGTGCAGCATGCGGGCGCGCATGTCGCTCTGCACCTTTTCCACCGCCGCTTCGGCCGTCAGGCCGTTGCGGATCGCCTCTTCCAGCCGTCGCACCCAGCCGCGATCGTTGGCGAACATGCGATAGGCTTCCAGCACCTGGCGATGCTCGCCCTCGAAGGCGACGTCGCGGCGTTCCAGCATGTCGTCGATGGACAGCCTGAGCGAGCTGAGTGAGGTCTCCAACCGGCGAACCTCTTCCTCGCTGTCCTCGTTGAACAGATTGGTGACGACGATGCGCGGCTCGTGCAGCACGACATGGCCAAGCCCGACGCCTTCATTGAAGGACAGGCCGGTGAAGCTGACAGGACGGCGCAGATCGAGTTCGAGGCCGGGCCGGGTCAGCCGCGCCAGATCGCCGGTGGCGATCATCTCGGCGATCACCATCGCCGTGGTTTCCAGCGCCTCGACCTCGTCGTCGCGGTAGTGGCGCATGGTCTTGTTCTGCACCACCAGCACGCCCAGCGTGCGCCCTGCCCGCAGCACCGGCACGCCCAGGAACGAGTTGTAGATCTCTTCCCCGGTCTCCGGCAGGTAGGCGAAGGCAGGGTGTTCCTGCGCATTGGACAGGTTGAGCGGCCGCGCGCTGGCGGCGATGGTGCCGACCAGGCCTTGGCCCAGCCGCAACTGCGCCAAATGGACGGCGTTCGGGTTCAGGCCTTCGGTGGCGTAGAGTTCGAGCACCGAATCGGCACGCAGCACATAGAGCGAGCAGACTTCCGCGACCATGTTGGAGGCGATGTCGCGCACAATCCGGTCAAGCCGCTCCTGCGGCTCCAGCGGCTCCTGCATGAGCTCGCGGAGCCGTTTGAGCAAAACGCGCGGGCCACTGGCCTGATCACGCATCGCGGCTTGTTCTCCAATGGGCATTCTGCCCGCCGCAGTTTCCACCGCGACCGGCGCACACGCAACAACTCAAATCGTTCTCGCTACTGCTTATCCAGACCGTAGACGGAATGCAAAGTACGAACCGCAAGTTCCGTATACGGGCCGTCGATCAGGATCGAAATCTTGATCTCCGAGGTCGTGATGGCGCGGATGTTGATCGATTTGTCGGCCAGCGCCTTGAAAGCGGTGGCGGCGACGCCGGCATGGCTCCTCATGCCGATGCCGATGACCGAAACCTTCGACATGCCGGCTTCCGACTGCACGACATCGTAGCCGATCGAGGCCTTGAGGCGTTCAAGCACGGCCAGCGCCTTGTCGACATCGCCCGACGGCACGGTAAAGGTCATGTCGGTGAACTTGCCGTCCTCGGAAATGTTCTGGACGATCATGTCGACATTGATGTTGGCCGCGGCCAGCGGCCCGAAGATGCCGGCGGCAACGCCCGGCCGGTCGCCGACCCGGCGCAGTGAAATCTGCGCTTCGTCCTTGGCGTAGGCAATTCCGGTGACGACCTGCTGTTCCACGATCTCTTCCTCGTCGCAAATGAGCGTTCCGGGCGGATTGAGCAAATCCCCCATTCCGGGCGCATCGGGATCGTCGAAGGACGACCGCACGAAGGTACGCACCCTGTGCACCATGGCAAGCTCGACCGAACGCACCTGCAGAACCTTGGCGCCGAGCGAGGCCATTTCAAGCATTTCCTCGAACGAGATCTTGGCCAGCCGCCGCGCCTTGGGCTCGATGCGTGGATCGGTGGTGTAGACCCCGTCGACATCGGTGTAGATGTCACAGCGATCGGCTTTGACCGCCGCGGCGATGGCGACAGCACTGGTGTCGGAGCCGCCGCGGCCGAGCGTGGCAATACGATTGTCCGGGCCGATGCCCTGGAACCCGGCAATCACCGCCACCTGGCCCTCGCCGAAGCGCTTGATCAGGAACGCACCGTCAATGTCGAGGATGCGCGCCGCCCCATGCGCATTATCGGTCTTGATCGGGATCTGCCAGCCCTGCCAGGAGCGGGCGTGCACGCCCATGTTCTGCAAAGTGATGGCCAGCAGGCCGGCCGTGACCTGCTCGCCGGAAGCGACGACCGCATCATATTCGCGTGCGTCATGCATCGGCGAGGCCTCACGCGTCCAGCCGACCAGTTCGTTGGTCTTCCCGGCCATCGCCGAAACGACCACCGCCACCTCATGGCCGGCGTCGACCTCGCGTTTGACGTGACGCGCCACGTTGCGGATGCGGGCGATGTCGGCGACGGAGGTTCCGCCGAATTTCATCACGATGCGCGCCATGGGAGCGAAATGCCTTTGCCTGAAGCCGGATCCCAGCCAAAAGCCGGAATCCCGAAAAGCGGAAGGCCGGCTGACGCCGGCCGCTGAATGCGCGGCCTCCTTAGCCAAATGACGAAGGTTTCGCAAGGCTGGCGGCCAATTGCCGGCTCCAGAAGCCGGCATATTGCCTTCCGCCCCGGCGCCGCCTACGAAATGCTGCCTGCGGGGAATTCTTTTGGTTCGGCATAGCAGATGATGATTGCTCGGTTTCGACGTGCCATGCGATGGCAATCGCTCCCGCTTGTCGCAGGCTTTGCGGTGCTGGCGCTTATTGTCGGCAGCCGTGCCATGCTGGTCGAGGAACAGCGGGCCAACCGCGCCGCCGCGCGCGAGGCAATCGAATATCAGCAATTGCTTTCGGGTCTGCTTTCTCTGGCACAGGAAGCCGAGAACGGCCAGCGTGGCTACCTGCTGACCGGCGAGAAATCCTATCTCGAACCCTATCGGAGCGCTGTCGGCGCCATTCCGGGGCAACTTGCCCGTATCGACAGCTTGACCGCCCCCGACGACCAGTTCGTCCAGCCGATCAACCACATCAAGGACGCGCTTTCGCAAAAGCAGGCTGAACTGGCCGAGACGATTGCCCTGTACGACCAGGGCAATGCGACGAAAGCGCTGGATCTGATTCGCAGCGGCCAGGGCAAGGCAGTCATGGACGAAATCCGAACCAGCATGGATACGGTCCGACGCATCAGCGCCGCAGCCGTCGCCGCGCGCGACGCGCATACCGACCAGGTCGAGACCTGGCTACGCATCGGTTCGGTGGCGGCACTGCTGGCGATCTTCCTGCTTGCCGGCTACGCGATCAGGGAATCGCGCCGCCGCTTCCTTGAGGTGGCGGTCGCCCAGGAGGAGTTGGTGCGCAAGAACGTCGCGCTCGGCAGAGAGATCGAGACACGTGAAAAGGCAGAATCCCAGATCCGCCAGATGCACAAGATGGAGGCGGTCGGCCAGCTTACAGGCGGCATCGCCCACGACTTCAACAACATGCTGGCGGTGATCATCAGCGCCATGAACCTCGCCCAGCGCAAGCTGGCGCGCGGCGAGCACGACATCGCACAATTCATCGACGCGGCGATCGATGCCGCGACCCGTGCCGCCAATCTGACGGCCCGGCTGCTCGCCTTCTCGCGTCAGCAGCCGCTGGCGCCGCAGATCGTCGACGCCAACCGCCTGCTGACCGGGATGTCCGACCTGATCCGTAGGGCACTCGGCGAAACCATCCGCATCGAAACGGTGCTGGCGGGAGGCTTGTGGAAAACCCATGCCGACCCGAGCCAGATCGAGAACGCCGTTCTCAACCTGGCCGTCAACGCCCGCGACGCCATGGGCGATGACGGCAAGCTGACCATCGAGACCGCCAACAGCCATCTCGACGACAGCTACGCCGCCGCCCATGCAGAAGTCGCGGCCGGCCAGTATGTGATGATCGCCGTCAGCGATACCGGTTCGGGCATGACCCCCGATGTCATGGCCAAGGCCTTCGAACCCTTCTTCACCACCAAGCCGGTCAACAAGGGCACCGGCCTTGGATTGAGCCAGGTGTTCGGCTTCGTCAAACAGTCGGGCGGCCACGTCAACATCTATTCCGAGCCCGGCGAAGGCACGACAATCAAGATCTACTTGCCGCGGTATTTCGGCGCCGAAGAGCCGGCCGTGCCCACCGGGCGCGGCGACAACTCCGCCGCACCGGTCGCCGAAACGATCCTTGTCGTCGAGGATGATGCCCGCGTGCGGGTCTCCACCACCGAGGCCATACGCGAACTCGGATACACCGTCATTGATGCCGCGAGTGGCGAGGAAGCGTTGCAGAAACTGGCGGAAAACCCGAAGGTCGCCCTGCTGTTCACCGACATCGTCATGCCCGTCATGAACGGCCGCAAGCTGGCGGAAGAGGCCGTTGCCCGCATGCCGCTGCTGAAGGTGATCTTCACCACCGGCTTCACCAGGAACGCCGTGGTCCACAACGGCGTGCTCGACCACGACGTGCATTTCCTCGCCAAGCCCTTCACCATCGAGCAACTGGCAGCGAAACTGCGTGACGTGCTTGGCACGACGCAGGTCGCAGCGGACTGATCACAATCGCTTCAGCCTGACGCAGCCGCGCGTCTCCAAAGGCCGGGATAGTCGACAACGAAGCCGTGCGGCGAGACGTTGAGGGTCTCGTCATAGCCGAACACCGGCGCGGCATAGGCATAGCGAACCGTGTCGAGACGCCGATAGGTCTGATCGAGGCGCACCAGGCTCAGTTCAGGGAAAGTCAGGTAGGCGGCCGGGGCAGGCGACGCTTCGCCGATCCCGAGGCCATACCGGCGGATCGCCAGCAGGTTCGATGCCGGTGTGAAGCCAAGATCGACGTCGACAAGACCGTCGACACCCTGCTGGACTTCGCCGTTCAGCGTCCACTGGCCGTTGAAATCGCGTTCGATCGCATAGTGCAGCTGGCGCGTGCCGAGAAAGCCTTCGACAAGCGCCGCCCGCGTGTGCCAGCCGGCATCGCAATTCACCCCGTAGGCGAGGCAGCACGGCTTGCCGTCCTGGATGAAGATGGCTTGTCCCTTGAGGCTGTGCCCGCCATCGGTCTGCGCAAGCAGACAGGCATCATGCCCCTCCACGTCCAGCCGATGCCAGAGGATCGAAGCCGTCATTGCTGTCATCGTCACCTCCTTCGAGTTCAAAACGATGATGTGTTCCTTCGCCCGCCAGGCCAATTGTGTTTCACCGCAGCGCACTCCAGCTGACATGCCCTGACAGAATCCGGCTCCCTGCCGGCAGAGGAAAATTGTTGCCTTGACATTCGCGGCTTCACGCCCGACTTCCTAGCGCATGACCCCGAAATCGAAGTCGATTTCGGAAAGGATCATGCGCAGAATCTAAAGTGCTACAGCGTCCTTTGCGCGTCCAAGAGGACGCGCGGCGCTGTAGTGTCGAGGAGACCAACTATGCCAGAGCCCCGACGATCGACGATCGATGCCGGAGAAGTGGAACGCTTTTCCGCCCTTGCCGCCGAATGGTGGAACCCGAACGGCAAGTTCCGTCCCCTGCACAAATTCAATCCGGTCCGGCTGGCCTATATCCGCGACCAGATAGCGACGCGCTTCGGCCGTGACCCACGCGCTGCAAGGCCTTTCGAGGGACTGCGCATCCTCGACATCGGTTGCGGCGGCGGACTTTTGTGCGAGCCGATGGCGCGGCTTGGCGCCGAGGTTGTGGGCGCGGATGCCTCCGAAACCAACATCGAAGTGGCCAAGCTGCACGCCGCCGAAGGCAATGTCAGCGTCGACTATCGCGCCACGACGGCCGAGGACCTTGCCGACGCCGGCGAGAAATTCGACGTCATCCTCAACATGGAAGTGGTCGAGCATGTCGCCGACATCGACCTGTTCGTCGCCAAATGCGGCGAGATGGTGCGGCCCGGCGGCATCATGTTCGTGGCCACCATCAACCGCACGCTGAAGGCGCTGGGCTTAGCCATCATCGGCGCCGAATATGTGCTGCGCTGGCTGCCGCGCGGCACCCACCAGTTCGGCAAGCTGGTGCGCCCGGAAGAGCTCGAAAAGGCGCTTGGCGGCGCCGGCCTGACCATCATCGACCGCACCGGCGTCACCTACAATCCGCTGGCCGACCGCTGGGCGCGGTCGAAGGACATGGACGTCAACTACATGGTCCTGGCGGAAAAAGGCTCGGTCTGATCTATTCAGAATTCAGCGGCCTGTAGCCGCCGCGCCAGTAGATCAGCGCCTGGCCGGCATCGGACGTGCGCACGGCCTCGACCGAACCGATGACGATGGAATGCGTGCCGCGATCGATCATTTCATCGAGGCTGCAGTCGAATGCGGCCACCGCATCCGAAAGCAGCAAAGCTCCGGTCTTGAGCGTCACCCATTCGGCGCCCTCATAGCGGTCCTTGCCCTTGATGCCGCCGAAGCCGGAGAACCGCTCGGCCACGCGCTGATGCTGGGGGCCAAGCGAGTTGACGCCGAAATGCCGGTAGCGTTCGATCACCGGCCAGGTCGACGATGACCGGTTGACACAGGCGATCACCTTGGGCGGCTCGGCCGACAGCGAGACGACCGAAATGACCACCAGACCGGAGCGATCCTCGCCGGTGCCGGCGGTGATGACGCTGACATTGCCGACGATCAGCCGCATCGCGGCGCGAAAATCAGCTACATCGACGGCAGTCCCCTCGGATGTCTTCGGTTCGGTCATGGCTTGCTCCAGAGCACGATTCCAAAAAGGGAAAGGTCCTCGGAAAAGACCACGCTCAAACAAGAAGATAAAGCAGATCTGGATACAAATTCAGGTGAGATCGGCTCCAGGCGCGAAGGCAGTTCGGATCCCCTGCGAC
>NZ_RZPI01000258.1:0-7051 GCF_003998715.1 Mesorhizobium sp. M7A.F.Ca.CA.002.15.2.1 | reverse complement strand
CGCGAATCGGGATCGCTGGCGCCACCGCCTACGTCACGCTGGAACCTTGCGCCCACCACGGCCGCACGCCGCCTTGCGCCAATGCGCTGGTCAATGCCGGCGTTGCGCGGGTCGTCGGTGCCGCCAGCGATCCCGATTCGCGCGTGTCCGGCAAGGGTTATGCGATCCTGCGCGCGGCCGGTGTCGAGGTGGTCGAGAAGGTGCTGGCGGCGGAAGCTGCCGAGCAGATGGCCGGCTATTTGATTCGATCGTTGAGAAAACGCCCGGAAGTGATTCTCAAGCTTGCGCTTTCCAGCGACGGCAAGATCGGCAGGGAAGGTGACGGGCAGGTGTCGATCACCGGCGATATCGCGCGCCGAGAAGTGTATCTGATGCGGGCTGAGGCGGACGCCATACTGGTTGGTATCGGCACCGCCCTTGAGGATGATCCGGCCCTGACGGTGCGTTTGCCGGGGCTTGAGAACCGTTCGCCTGCCCGCATCGTGCTCGACCGCCAGCTCAGGTTGCCGGAGGCCTCGAAGCTGGTTTCGGGCGTCGACCGGGTACCGCTCTATATCGCCGCTTGCCTGGAGGCCGATCCGCTGCGGCGGGCAGCACTCGAACGCGCCGGCGTGCGCTTCATCGGCACCGAGACGCACGAGGGCGGCGTAGCCTTGCCGGAACTACTCGAGGATCTGGCCGCGCTCGGCATGGCCAGCGTGCTGGTCGAGGGCGGCGCCAGGGTGGCGAGCGCTTTCCTGGCCGACGGGCTGGTCGACCGCATCGTGCTGTTCCAGGGACCGGATGCAATCGGCGACGACGGCATTGCATCGCCGATCGACGCCGACCATATCCCGGCAGGATTTCGCAAATTGCGCGACATGCGTTTCGGCGAAGACAGCTACGCCGAGTGGACAAGAGACCTCTAGGGATCAACACCGATGTTTACCGGAATTGTCACCGATGTCGGCACTGTCGCGTCCGTCAAGCCGCTCAGGGAAGGGGCGGGGCTGCGCATCGACACAGCCTATGACCCGCAGACCATCGCCATCGGCGCCTCGATCTCCTGCGGCGGCGTCTGCCTGACAGTCACGGCCTTGCCCGACAGCGCCTCGAATGCACGCTGGTTCGAGGTTGAAGCATGGGAGGAAGCCTTGCGGCTGACCACGGCCTCGGGCTGGAAATCCGGCACCAAGGTCAACCTGGAGCGGGCGCTGAAGATCGGCGACGAACTCGGCGGCCACATCGTTTCGGGCCATGTCGACGGCATGGCCGAGATCATCGAGCGCAAGGATGAGGGCGATGCCGTGCGCTTCACGCTGGAGGCGCCGCGCGACCTGGCGAAGTTCATTGCGCCCAAGGGATCGGTCGCGCTCGACGGCACCTCGCTCACCGTCAACAAGGTCGAAGGCGCGCGCTTCGACGTGCTTTTGATCCACCATTCGCTGACCGTGACCACCTGGGGTGAGCGCAAGGTCGGTGACCGCGTTAATCTCGAGATCGACACCATGGCGCGTTATGCGGCGCGGCTGGTCGAGGCGACGAAAGAGGGGCTTTAAGTGCTGCTGCACTCGACTTAATCAGTTTTAATCGCTATGATTAAATCTGATTGTGAGGCTCTGATGGATACAAAAGTAATCACCGCTCACGTTCCGCTGCCGCTGGCTGAAAAGGTAGATCAACTGGCTGCCCGCCTTGAGCGCCCACGCGGCTGGATCGTCAAACAAGCTCTTTCCGCGTGGGTGGATTTGGAGGAGGAGCGCCGACGGCTCACGCTTGAAGCAATGGCCGATGTCGACGCAGGACGGGTCATCGATCACCAGGCCGTGCAGGCGTGGGCTGAGAGTCTTGGTACCGACAAGCCACTGCCGGTGCCTCGTTGATGGAGTTGAAATGGACCAACAAGGCTTTGTCCGACTTGGTCCGGCTACATGATTTTCTCGTGCTAGCAAATGGCCCGGCGGCCGCACGTGCCGTGCAGTCGCTTACTGCCGCGCCGGCACGGTTGGTCGAATATCCGCGCATCGGTGAGAGACTGGAAGAGTTCGAACCACGAGAAGTGCGTCGCATTTTGGTAGGCAGCTACGAAATTCGTTACGAGATACAGAACACGACAATTTCTGTGTTGCGCCTGTGGCATACGCGAGAGGATCGATAGGACAGGAGTCCATCCAGCAATCTTCCGCTTGCGATGAACCCGGCTTCGGCCTAAGTCACCGGCAACTCCCCGGAGACTTTTATGGCTGGTACATCCCAACACGGCAAAGCCTTCATTCGTCCGAAGGCGAAGGCGCATCTGCTCATTGTCGAAGCGCGCTTTCACGACGACCTTGCCGACGCGCTGCTCGATGGCGCGACAAGCGCGCTCGATGAGGCGGGCGCGACTTATGACGTCGTCACCGTTCCAGGTTCGCTGGAGATCCCCGCGGTGATCACCTTTGCACTGGACGGCGCGACGGAAGGCGGCACACATTATGATGGCTTTGTCGCGCTCGGCACCGTCATCCGCGGCGACACCTATCATTTCGACATTGTCGCCAATGAATCCAGCCGCGCGCTCATGGATTTGAGCGTGCAGGACTCGGTCTGCATCGGCAACGGCATCCTCACCACCGAGAATGACGCCCAGGCCTGGACTCGCGCCAAGCGCTCGGAAGGCGACAAGGGCGGCTTTGCCGCGCGTGCGGCGCTGACCATGATTGCCCTCAAGGAACAATTGGGAGCGCGATCGTGAGCGAACCCGCTTCGCCCGGGCAGCCCGCGATGCGCCACGCCAACAAGCGCGGCGCTGCCCGTCTGGCCGCCGTGCAGGCGCTCTATCAGATGGATGTCGCCGGCAGCGGTGTCTTCGAGATCACCGCCGAGTACGAGGCGTTTCGCCTTGGCAAGGAAGTCGACGGCGCGCTCTATCGCGAGGCCGATGCGCAATGGTTTCGCGCTATCCTGGCGGGTGTCGTCGAGAACCAGAAGACCATCGATCCGATCATCCGCCAGGCGCTGACCGAGGACTGGCCGCTGTCGCGGCTCGATTCGACGCTGCGCGCCATCCTGCGCGCCGGTGTCTACGAACTGATGAAGCGCGAGGATGTCCCGGTCGCCGTCATAGTCTCCGAATATGTCGACATCGCCAAGGCCTTCTACGAGGAAGACGAGCCGAAGCTGGTCAATGCCGTGCTCGACCGTGTGTCACGCCGGGTGCGTGGCGAGGGGCGCGGCAAGGACGCATCATGACGGCAATCGCCGTCGAGGCAGGCAGCGAGGCGCGCCGCACGGCGCTGATCCTGGCCGCATCGCAGGCGATCATCGGCTCGGCGGCCCCCATCGCCATCTCCGTGGGCGCGCTGGCCGGGCAATATCTGCTTGGCCCCGACAAATCATTGGCGACAGCGCCGATCACCGGCTTCAACATCGGCGTGGCGCTCGGCGCGCTGCCCGCAGCGGCCATCATCCGCAGAATGGGCCAGCGCGGCGGCTTCATGACCGGAACGATCGTCACGGCGCTTGGCGGCCTGATCGCCACGCTTGCGCTTTTTCAAGGGAGCTTCTGGCTGTTTGCCTTTGGCTTGCTCACGATCGGTGTCGGCGGCGCCTTCGTCCAGCAGTTCCGCTTCGCCGCCGCTGACAACGCACCGCCGGAATTCAAGGCGCGCGCCATCTCCTTCGTGCTGGCCGGCGGCATCGTCACCGCTATCCTCGGGCCGCAGATTGTCATCTTCACCCGCGAATCGCTGGCGCCGGTCATGTTTGCCGGTTCGTTCGTGTCCATCCTGCCGCTGGCCGCCGTCGGCGCCATCATCCTGTCCTTCCTGCGGCTGCCGGCGAAAGCATCCGGCAAGGTGGAGATCGCCGACAGCGACGCCAGACCACTGGCTGAAATCGTCACGCAGCCGCGTTTCGTCGCCGCGCTTTTCTGTGCGGTCGGCAGCTACGCGCTGATGAGCTTCGTCATGACGGGCGCACCGCTGGCCATGGTCGGCTGCGGACTGTCGGAGACCGACGCGACGCTCGGCATCTCCTGGCACGTCATGGCGATGTTTGCGCCAAGCTTCTTCACCGGCTCGCTGATCCATCGCTTCGGCGCCGAACGCATTGTGACCACCGGCCTGATCCTGCTCATCGGCTGCGCCATTGTCGCTCTGTCGGGCCTGGCGCTGTGGCAGTTCTGGACGTCGCTGATCCTGCTGGGCCTTGGTTGGAACTTCGGCTTCATTGGCGCGACCGCAATGGTGGCCTCCACCTACCGGCCGTCGGAAAAGGGCAAGGTGCAAGGCTTCCACGACTTCGTCCTGTTCGGCTCCGTCGCCTGCGCCTCACTGATGTCGGGCATGGTCTACAACGCCTGGGGCTGGGAGATGCTGAACTGGATAGTCTTTCCGGTCACCGTCCTGTGCTTCGTGGCGCTGGGCGCGCTGAAGGTGACGAGCGCGCGCCCGGCTTGACGCCAAACCTATGCGTCCGGCGGCAACACCTGAAGCACCCTCGCTATGAACATATGGAACTCAGCCATGTAGTTGCGCAGGAAGTCCTCGGTGGATTCGACCGTCACTTCGCCGTCGTCCGTTATCAGTCCCGGCGTGAACTGGATATAGGCTTCCGGCGCATTCATCTGGGGTGAGTTGCAGAAGCTCAGAACGCTGCGCAGGCTTTGTTGGGCGACAGCGGTTGCGATGGCGCCCGGCGATGTTCCGATGACGGCGGACGGTTTGCGCGCGAATGAATTCTTTCCATAGGGGCGGCTCGCCCAGTCGATCGCGTTCTTTAATCCGCCAGGGATCGAGCGGTTGTACTCCGGGGTAACGAACAGGACGGCCTGAACGGACGCGATCGCCTTTTTGAAATCCCGGGCGACCGGCGGGAAATCCGCATCATAATCGTAGCTGTAAAGAGGCAGATCCCTGAAGGCGATTTCCGTCATTTCAAGTTCCGGAGGAGCCAGTTGAACGAGCGCCTTCGCGAGCTTGCGGTTGATGGATTCCCGGGCAAGACTTCCGATGAGGTAGCCGACTTTGTGTATGGCCATGACACGCTCTCCGTGTTTGCCACCCGCACCCTATGGCATTATCCGCCAGATGGCAGCAGATCGCCAGCGTCGCCTCAAAATCGGCCTTCCGAACAAAAATATTGCGCTGATCCCCCTTGTTATGAAACCGTGTGCCCCGACTGGCCGTTGAAGCCATGCTCATATGCGGTCATCGCGTTTCGGTTCATAGCTAGGGGTTCCACAATGTTTTCAGTCAAGTTTCTGGCCGGCGCGGCATTGGCGCTCGGCATCACGGTGGCTTCCGCCAATGCCCAGGTGGTTGTCTCTTCGAAGATCGACACCGAGGGCGGCGTGCTCGGCAACATCATCCAGCTCGTCCTCAACGCCAACAACATCAAGACATCGGACCGCATCCAGCTCGGCGGCACGCCGGTGGTGCGCAAGGCGATCACCGCTGGCGAGATCGACATCTATCCCGAATACACCGGCAACGCCGCCTTCTTCTTCGAGAAGGCCGACGACCCGGTCTGGAAGGATGCCGCCAAGGCCTATGAAACGGCCAAGAAGCTCGACTACGACGCCAACAAGATCGTCTGGCTGTCGCCGTCGCCCGCAAACAACACCTGGGCGATTGCGCTGCGCAAGGAAGTCGCCGAGACCAACAAGCTCGCCACGCTCACCGACTTCGGCAAATATGTCGCGGGCGGCGGTCAGGTGGTGCTGGCGGCTTCTGCCGAGTTCGTCAATTCGGCGGCTGCACTGCCGGCCTTCCAGACCACCTATGGCTTCACGCTGAAGCCGGACCAACTGATCACTCTCTCAGGCGGCGACACCGCGGCAACCATCGCCGCGGCCGCCAACCAGACCAACGGCGCCAATGCGGCCATGGTCTACGGCACCGATGGCGGCATCGCACCGTCCGGGCTCGTCGTGCTCGACGACGACAAGGGCGTGCAGCCGGTCTACCAGCCGGCGCCGATCATCCGCGAAGCGGTGCTGAAGCAACATCCCGAGATCGAGACGCTGCTGAAGCCGGTCTTCGCCAAGCTCGACCTCGTCACGCTGCAGGAGCTGAATGGTCGCGTGCAGGTCGGCGGCGAGCCGGTCAAGGGCGTCGCCGAGGACTTTTTGAAGAAGAACGGCTTCCTGAAGTAGGACGATTCCGGCGCGCCGCTTTCGTGGCGCGCCGGATCGACTGACGGGGGAGGGCGTGAACATCCGCTTCGACAAGCTCGGCGTGGTCATCGCCGCTATATCAGCCTACGCGGCTTTTGCCGCGCCCTTTGCCACGTTCCGTGCCAACCGCATCGTCCCCGGCCAGGCGCGCTCGATTCTCGAGGCGCTGCCGGCAACCACCGGGACGCTGCTGCTCGTCATGATCGTCGCCGCAGCACTCATCGCGCTGTTCAAGACACCGCTTTCGCTGCGCCTTGCCGCCAGCGTGGTGGCGCTTGCCGCGCTCGCGCTGCTGATCGGCGTCGCCGGAACATTCCTCACGCCGGAGGGCAACACCTTTGCGAGAGTTTCGCCAGCCTCCGGTTTCTGGATTCTGATCTTTGCCTTCACGCTTTTGCTCGCCGATGTGCTGACACGGCTGGACCTGTCGCCATTGGCACGAGTTGGCGTGCTTGCGGTCTCGGCTTTGGCGATCGGGCTGCTGTTGATTTCGGGAAGCTGGGACAATCTGTCGATCCTGAAGGAATATTTCAACCGCGCCGACAGTTTCTGGGCGGAGGGCTCCAAGCATGTAACGCTGGCGCTAGGGTCGCTGCTTGCGGCAGTGGTCGTCGGCCTGCCGCTGGGCATTCTCTGCCATCGTGTCGAAAGTCTGCGCGCCGGGGTTCTCAACGTGCTCAACATCATCCAGACCATTCCCTCGATCGCGCTGTTCGGCCTGCTGATCGCGCCGCTCGGCTGGGTGGCCACGCATGTGCCGGGGGCTGCCGCGCTCGGCATTCGCGGCATCGGCACCGCACCCGCCTTCGTCGCGCTGTTCCTTTATTCGCTGCTGCCGGTGGTGGCCAACACCGTGGTCGGTCTCGCTGGCGTGCCGCGCGCGGCCAACGACGCCGCGCGCGGCATGGGCATGAC
>NZ_RZPI01000257.1:0-7054 GCF_003998715.1 Mesorhizobium sp. M7A.F.Ca.CA.002.15.2.1 | reverse complement strand
CATTCCGTCCGCACGATCGGCAGCGTCTCCAGCAGCCGCTTCTCGTCCGGATCGAGATCGCGCGCGTTGACGAGCACGCAACGCGACGGATCGATCGGCTTGAAGCCGGGAATGGCCGACGCCATCGGCCTCCAGCACAGGCCAAGCACCGTCGCCAGCGCCATGCCGTCGAGAAAGCCGTATGCCGATGTCTCGGGCGTGTTGAGGTCGCCATGCTGGTCGGCCCAGATGATCGCATCGGCGTCCTCGCCGGCGACCGCACCGGCTGATGTCAGGCAATTTCCCGCAAGGACGATGGGAAACCGACCGGCGTCACGGGCAAGGCGAACCTCGGTCGCAACCGCGTTGCAGACAGCAAAGCCGGTGGCGATCTCGCGCTCCTGGATGTCTCCGACCCTGCCGATGTCTTCCACCGTAACGTCATGGCCGGCCATGGTCAGCGCGTCGACGAGCCCGCCTGATATCAGTGCGTCCGGGCCCTGGCCCATGCCGCCATGGTAATGACCGCTGTCGTAGGAGGCCAGGATGATGGAGATTTTCACGTCCGCGTCTCCGCCCTGCCCTGCAGGATCGCCAGGGCCTCGGCCGGATCGATGCGGCCGTCATAGAGCGCGCGCCCGGAGATCGCCCCTTCGAGCTTTTGCGCATCGGGCATGGTCATGCGCATGATGTCGGCGATCGAGGCGAGGCCGCCCGACGCGATGACCGGGATCGATACGGCATCGGCGAGATCGATGGTGGCGTCCCAGTTGATGCCTGTCAAAACGCCGTCGCGATCGATATCGGTGTAGATGATGGCGGCGACTCCGGCGCCCTCGAATTTCCTCGCCAGTTCGACGACGCCGAGGCTCGACGCCTCGGCCCAGCCCTCGACGGCGACCTTGCCGCCCTTGGCGTCGATGCCGACGGCGACCTTGCCCGGAAACGCCTTGCAGGCCTGTCTGACCAGGTCCGGGTCACGCACCGCCACCGTGCCGAGGATGACACGGGCCAGCCCGCGATCGAGCCAGTCCTCGATCTGCGCCAGCGTGCGGATGCCGCCGCCGAGCTGCACAGGGTTCTTCGTCGCCTTGAGGATGGCGCCGACCGCCGCGCTGTTGACGCTCTGGCCCTGGAAAGCGCCGTTGAGGTCGACGACATGCAGCCATTCGAAGCCCTGTTGCTCGAAGGCCCGCGCCTGCGCTGCAGGATCATCGTTGTAGATGGTCGCGGTGGCCATGTCGCCGTGCTTCAGGCGCACGCACTGGCCGTCCTTGAGATCGATGGCGGGGAAAAGGATCATCCGTTCAGGCGCCTTCCACAATGGCGAAATGCGATGTCGAATAGAGACGTCGGAACTTCAGCGCCGCCTGGTATTCGGGCGAATGGAAGCAGGCGAGTGCGACCGCGTAGCTCTCGAACTCGATGATGACATGGCGATTGCCCGACGACCCTTCCGGGCTCGACGACTGACCGCCGCGGGTCAGGAATTTTGCGCCATATTTGTCGAAAGCCGCTTTGTTGGCGGCAATGTATAGCGGATAGTTTTCCGGATCGGTCACCTCGACCATCGCCATCCAGTAACCCTTCTTGCTCATCGGTTTCCCCTTTGCTTGAGCATGATCTCGGGACAAACGGGACCGTTTGTCCGAGAAAACCGGGGTCCACTTTTCGGGATCATGCTCTAGGGCCTCCAGCGCAGGAAATTGGTGATCAGGGCGAGGCCCAGCGCCTGGCTCTTTTCCGGGTGGAATTGCGTGCCGACGAGATTGTCGCGGGCGACGGCCGCCGTCACCGGGCCGCCATAATCGGCGACCGCCAGCACTTCGTCCGGCTTGCGCGCATCGAGGTGGTAGGAGTGCACGAAATAGGCGTGCAGCCCGTTGGTCCCGGTGGGAATGCCGGCAAACAGTGGATGCTGGCGTTTGAGTTCGATGGTGTTCCAGCCGATCTGCGGGATCTTCAGCGCCGGATCGGAAGGCATGATCTCCTTGACGTCGCCCGATATCCAGCCGAAGCCCTCGGTAATTGTCTTTTCAAGGCCGCGCTGCGACATCAGTTGCATGCCGACGCAGATGCCGAGGAAAGGCCGGCCCTTGACGATCGCGACATCTTCGACGGCTTCCCACATGCCTTCGACGGCCTGCAGGCCGGCCGCGCAATCGGCATAGGCGCCGACGCCGGGCAGGACGATGCGATCGGCCGTGCGCACCCGCTCGGCATCGGCCGTCAGGTCGATCTGCGCCGCGATGCCGGCTTCGCGCGCGGCGCGCTCGAAAGCCTTGGTGGCCGAGCGCAGATTGCCCGAGCCGTAGTCGATGATCGCAACCCGCATCTCAGCTTCTTCCCGGAATCATGTCAGTTTCTTCCCGGTATGTGGGTCAGCCCCAGCGCAATGCCCGGCTGCGCTGGCCGCGCGAGGGCAGCATCGGGGACCATGCGCGGCGCCGGCACAACCTCATCGGCAAGCGCTTCCGCCTCCAGTGCATAGCGTGTGTCGGCATCGTCGAGCCAACCGGCTTCGACCGCGCCCCACTCGTGCCAACCACGCCGGCGAAGTGCCGCGATGCGCAGGCCTTGCCCTTCCAGGCCGACATAGAGCGAAACCAACAACGACAGCAGCGACCCGGCCACACCAAGGCCGAGCTTCTGGCCCAGCATCGAAAGCAGGCCCATGACGACGAAGGCAAGTGCTGCTTCGATCCACAGCCGATGCCAGGCGAACCATAGCGGCGGCACCAGGAGGCCCAGCCAGGTGAAGCCATCGCGGACAAAGGCCGTCGCATCAGCCTTTTCGCTGCGGCCTGGCGGTTCCATCA
Source organism: Mesorhizobium sp. M7A.F.Ca.CA.002.15.2.1 (assembly GCF_003998715.1). NCBI lineage: Bacteria > Pseudomonadati > Pseudomonadota > Alphaproteobacteria > Hyphomicrobiales > Phyllobacteriaceae > Mesorhizobium > Mesorhizobium sp. M7A.F.Ca.CA.002.15.2.1. Next base: position 4,256 of record NZ_RZPI01000257.1, on the reverse strand, counting down.
CGACGTAGGTGGCCATGGCCTTATCCCTTCAACGATCCCTTGGTGGAGGGAACCGCATCCGGCTGGCGCGGATCGCGTTCGAGAGCAGCGCGCAGCGCGCGCGCCACCGCCTTGAAGCAGGTCTCGGCGATGTGATGGTTGTTGGCGCCATAGTGGTTGGTGACATGCAGCGTAATGCCGGCATTCTGCGCCAGCGCCTGGAAGAACTCGCGCACCAGTTCGGTGTCGAAGGTGCCGATCTTCGGCGACGAGAAGGAAACGTTCCAGACCAGGAAGGGACGGCCGGACACATCGATCGCGGCGCGCGTCAGCGTCTCGTCCATGGCAAGGTCGATCGAGGCATAGCGCATGATGCCGCGCCGCTCGCCGAGCGCCTTGGTCAAGGCCTGGCCGAGCGCGATGCCGGTGTCCTCGACCGTGTGGTGATCGTCGATATGCAGGTCGCCCTTGGCCCTGACCGTCATGTCGATCAGGGAATGGCGCGACAGCTGGTCCAGCATATGATCGAAGAAGCCGACGCCCGTAGCGATATCCGACTTGCCGGACCCGTCGACATGGACCGACACGGAGATGTCGGTTTCCTTGGTCTTACGGCTCGCTTCGGCGGAACGGGGCGGCATCACTCTATCCTTGTCCAGAGGTTCACATCGTGACCGGCTCAGAGGCTTCAAGCGCTCGCAGGCTTGAAAACGAAAGCCTTCTAGCAGCATGATCCGGCGATTGCCAGTTGCCTCCGGCATCGGTATCGGCCTTGCCAGAGAGCGATTTGCAATCACCGGCCCCATGCATACATATGGCCGATCAAAGTTACTCGTACCGCGCCAATCGCCTTATCGGGATGGCGCTGCTCGGAGCCCAAGAAATGTCCAATGAACTGACCATGCACGCCACGACCATCGTGACGGTGCGCAAGGGCAACAAGGTGGTGATCGCCGGCGACGGCCAGGTCAGCCTTGGCCAGACCATCATGAAGGGCAACGCCAAGAAGGTGCGCCGCATCGGCAAGGGCGGCAATGTGATTGCCGGTTTCGCCGGCGCCACCGCCGACGCCTTCACGCTTTTGGAGCGGCTCGAGGCCAAGCTCGAACAATATCCCGACCAGCTGACGCGCGCCTGCGTCGAGCTCGCCAAGGACTGGCGCACCGACCGCTATCTGCGCCGGCTGGAAGCGATGATGCTGGTGGCAGACAAGTCAGTCTCGCTGGCGCTGACCGGCACCGGCGACGTGCTCGAACCCGAATTCGGCGTCATGGCCATCGGTTCGGGCGGCAATTACGCGCTGGCCGCGGCCCGCGCGCTGATGGACAGCGACAAGGATGCCGAGGAGATCGCCCGCAAGGCGATGCAGATCGCATCCGACATCTGCGTCTACACCAACAACAATTTCGTCGTCGAAACGCTCGATGCCGCCTGAAGAGGTGGTGACCTATGATTTTCGGCCGGTGACGGAGAAAGACCTGCCGATGATCGCCGGCTGGCTTGCCCAGCCGCATGTTGCAGAGTGGTGGGACGATCCGGAGACGGAAATCGCCGGGATTAGCGATCATATCGACTCGATTTCCGTCGAGCCGCTGATCGTCGAGCTCGACGGCAAGCCGATCGCCTATCTGCAGAGCTACGACCCGCATCTGGAAGACGACCACCCCTACGCCGACCAGCCGTTCGGCACGCTCGGCATCGACGTGTCGATCGGCGTGCCGGAGCTGGTCGGGCGTGGCCATGGCTCGGCGATCGTGCGCCAATTCGTCGAACAGCTTTTCGAGGAAGGTGTTCCGCGCGTCATCATCGACCCGGATCCCGCCAATGTCAGGGCGATCCGCGCCTACGAAAAGGCCGGCTTTGTTGCCTTTGACACCAGAACATCGGAGTACGGGCCAGCCCTGATGATGGCGCGCGACGCGACGCAGGAGCCCAATTGATCAGCGCCGAAACCCTCGACAAGGCAGTCGCGAAAGGTTTGATCTCGCAGACCTTGCGCGATCAGTTGGAGGCCATGGAACGCGCGGTCGCTCTCGCCCCCGAGGCCAGGCGCGCCGATGATGAGAGTGACGAGGGTGACGAGGAAAACCTGCGGCTGGTCGGCGGCGGCAACGATCTGTTCGTCACCGTGGGAACCGTTCTGCTCAGCGCCGGCTTCTTCTTTGTCCTCACCACCTTGCTTCCAGGCCAGACATTCTGGATCGCCGGCATCTTCGCGGTTTTCGCCTGGGGGCTCGCCGAAATCGTCACGCGTCAGCACCGGATGAAGCTATCGTCGTCCGTGCTTGCCCTGATTTTCATGGCCGCCATTCTGGCCGCTCTGGCGCTGCAAGTGGAGGCCAGCTTCGGCATACGCAAGCCGGAAACCATCTGGCAGCTATTGGCGTTGCGCCAGACGGCGTCCCGGGCCGGATATCTGTTCCTGGGCGGAGGAATAATCGCGGCGGCGATCTATTTCTGGCGCTTTCGCGTCCCCATCATTGCCGGGACTATCGCCATCGCCTTCACACTGCTTGCCTTCCTGCAAACGGCGATAATCCTGTATGACAGTGTGACAACCGGCGCGATTGCGCCGCCGCGCCTCGAGGACGTTCCCGAATTGCTTCGCGCGGCCCTTTACATGCCGCTGATCTGCGGCCTGATCGTGTTCGCAACGGGTGTCGCTTTTGACATTTACGACAGGGATCGACGCAAGATCTGGTCCGATTGCGCTTTCTGGCTGCATGTCGTCTCGGCGCCGATGCTGGTGCATCCGCTCTTTATCATGGCAACCGGCCAAAACGTCGTATTCGGACATATCGCGCCGGATGCCAATGCAACCATCATGCTGACGATTCTGATCCTTGGCTTCCTCTATGTCGCGCTGGCCATAGACCGCCGTTCGCTTCTGGTTCCTACATTGGCTTACTTCGGCTCGCTGGGCATCTATTATCTGGTGAATTCCGCCTCCGATTCGACGGGCATCCCGCCTTTTGCCTTGATCCTGGTCGTTGTTGGCGCGCTGATTATTCTGTTCGGGGCCGGCTGGCAGCGTATCCGGCGGATTGTGGTCAACCTCACCTTGCCGGCGGCCGTGATCCGCCGGCTGCCGCCGCTGAAGGCGTGACAGGGCTTTGTGATGGTCGAGACGGCGACGCGAAACGAGGGGGAATGAATCGATGACGACACCGGCCACGGAAAACAGCTATTCGGCCTACGAAGACAGCTGGCGGATGGGGCTTCTGCTGGTGCTTGCCCTGGTCATCTTCCAGGCCGGGGCGCTCTACGGCATGGGGCGGACGCCGATCTGCACCTGCGGCTACGTCAAGCTCTGGCATGGCGTGGTGAACAGTTCGGAGAATTCCCAGCACATTTCGGACTGGTACACCTTCTCACACATCATCCACGGCTTCCTGTTCTATGCGCTGGCGCGGTTCCTGTTCCCGCGTTCGCCGATCGGCCTGAGGCTGGCGTTCGCCGTCTTCATCGAGGGCGGCTGGGAGCTGCTGGAAAACAGCCCGTTCATCATCGACCGCTACCGCGCCGGCACCATTTCGCTCGATTACTATGGCGACAGCATCATCAATTCGGTGTCGGACACACTGGCCATGGTGCTGGGATTTGTGATGGCGCGAAGGCTACCTATATGGGTGATCGTCAGCCTCGCCATCATCTTCGAACTCGGCACCGGCTACCTCATCCGGGACAATCTGACACTCAACGTGATCATGCTGCTGCATCCGTTCGAGGCCATCAAGCAGTGGCAAAGTGGAATTTAGTGATATGAGCACATTTTCTCCCCGCGAAATCGTTTCGGAACTCGACCGCTTCATCATCGGCCAGAAGGACGCCAAGCGCGCCGTGGCCATTGCCTTGCGCAACCGCTGGCGCCGCCAGCAGCTGGAAGGCCAGATGCGCGAAGAGGTGATGCCCAAGAACATCCTGATGATCGGGCCGACCGGCGTCGGCAAGACGGAAATCTCGCGCCGCCTGGCGCGGCTGGCCGGTGCGCCCTTCGTCAAGGTCGAGGCGACCAAGTTCACCGAAGTCGGCTATGTCGGCCGCGATGTCGAGCAGATCATCCGCGACCTGGTCGAGATCGCCATCGGCCTGGTGCGCGAGAAGATGCGTGAGGACGTCAAGGCGCGCGCCCACGTCAACGCCGAGGAACGTGTGCTGGAAGCACTGGTCGGCAAGACGGCGAGCCCGGCCACCCGCGACAGTTTCCGCAAGAAGCTGCGCGACGGCGAGCTCGACGACAAGGAAATCGAGGTCGAGGTTGCCGACACCGGCAGCGG
>NZ_RZPI01000256.1:0-7065 GCF_003998715.1 Mesorhizobium sp. M7A.F.Ca.CA.002.15.2.1 | reverse complement strand
GTCATGGTGCGCAACCACCATCGGGTGGCCGGGCGTGTCGCGAACGCTGGCGTCGAAGCCGATCAGCTCGAGTTCGGCCACCAGCCATTCCGCCGCCTTGCGGCAGTCGGCGGCATAGGCTGGATCGGTGGAGATGGACTTGATCCTGAGCAAGCCGAACAGGCGCTCGAGGCTCTGGTCGAGATTCTTGTCGAGACGGTCGAGGACGGGGGAAACTGCGGACATATGTGAAGCCTTTCGATTCAGAACCGGAACCGTAAAGGCATGACGGGAAAACGAAAAGCCCGCGATCATTGGACCACGGGCTGCAAACGTCTCTGCGAGGCAAAAAAAGACCGCCGTGGTGGAGGGGGAACCACGGCGGCCTTCTACTCGAAACGATGCGGCAGCCCGGAGAGGGGGGATAGGCTGCCGCAGGTGTCCGGGATAGGCGGGGGACGGGCCTTGCTCCGGACTCGGCGAAAACTGCCGATGACGTGTATTTGGGTCTCTGAACGTGGCGATTCAAGGGCACGAAAATTACAGTTTTGTAACATGGGCGTGAGCAGGGTGACGGCGATCTGTCAGGGTGTTGCCGGAACCGATAGTCGAGGCTGCCTTTGGCATGGACCAAGCCGCCGCGCCGCGCTATCCCTGCCGGCATGAAAAAAGGCGATCATCTCTTCCTTGTCGACGGCTCCGGCTACATCTTCCGTGCCTATCACGCGCTGCCGCCGCTGACCCGCAAATCCGACGGCCTGCCGGTCGGCGCCGTTTCCGGCTTCTGCAACATGCTGTGGAAGCTGATGCTCGACGCCCGCAATACCGATGTAGGCATCGTGCCGACGCATTTCGCCGTCATTTTCGACTATTCGTCAAAAACCTTCCGCAACGACCTCTACCCCGAATACAAGGCCAACCGCTCGGCACCGCCGGAAGATTTGATCCCGCAATTCGGCCTGATCCGCCAGGCGACCAGGGCGTTCAACCTGCCCTGCGTCGAGATCGAAGGCTACGAGGCTGACGATCTGATCGCCACCTATGCGAGGCTCGCCTGCGAAGCCGGCGGCGATACCACCATCATCTCCTCCGATAAGGATTTGATGCAACTGGTTGGCGATACGGTCGCCATGTACGACCCGATGAAGGACCGCCAGATCGGAATTCCGGAGGTCATCGAGAAATGGGGCGTGCCGCCGGAGAAGATGGTCGACCTGCAGGCACTGACCGGCGATTCGGTCGACAATGTGCCTGGTGTGCCCGGCATCGGGCCGAAGACGGCGGCGCAACTGCTCGAACAGTTCGGTGACCTCGACACGCTGCTGGCCCGGGCCGGCGAGATCAAGCAGGACAAGCGCCGGGAATCGATCATCGCCAACGCCGACAAGGCGCGCATTTCTCGTCAGCTGGTGACGCTGATGAACGACGTACCGGTGACCGAGGGTCTGGAGGATTTCGTCCTGCACGCGCCCGACGGCCCGAAGCTGATCGGTTTCCTCAAGACCATGGAATTCACCTCGCTGACCCGCCGTGTCGCGGAAGCGACCAGCACCGAGGCCGGCGACGTCCAGGCCGTCGCGGTCACCGTCGAACGCGCCGATCATGCCCATGGCCCGGACGTTGGCGCCGGTTTGCCGCCGGTTGCCCGAAACGCGCCTGGCACTGAACCGGACGAAGCCGGCGGGACGGCGGAGACGTCAAAACAAGGCGATACCCCCTCCCTGCTCGCGGCACTAAGGCTGGAGCGCGCGGCCACCGGCAAGATCGACATTTCGGCCTATCACTGCATCCGCGATATCTCGACCCTGAAAGCCTGGGTCGCCGAGGCACGGGAGGCTGGCATCGCCGCCTTCGACGTCAGGGCGACATCCGCCGATCCGATGCAGGCGGAACTGATCGGCATGGCCATCGCCACGGCTCCCGGACGCGCCGCCTACATTCCCTTCGCCCACATGAGCGGCAATGGCGACCTGCTCGGTGGTGGCGCGCTCGAAAACCAGATTCCGCTGCGCGAGGCGCTGGCGGTGCTGAAACCGCTGCTCGAAGACAGATCGGTTCTCAAGATCGCGCAGAACCTGAAATACGATCTTGTCATCATGAGCCGCTACGGCATCGATGTCGCACCGTTCGACGACACCATGCTGATCTCCTACGTGCTCGATGCCGGTACGCCCCATGGTCACGGCATGGATGCGCTTGCCGAAAAGTGGCTCGGTCATACTCCTCTTCAGCTCAAGGACGTGACCGGCTCGGGCAAAAGCTCGGTCGGTTTCGATCAGGTCGACATCGACAAGGCGACGGCTCATGCCGCCGAAGACGCCGATGTGACGCTGCGGCTCTGGCTGGTGCTGAAACCGCGGCTTGCCGCCAAGGGCCTGGTGTCGGTCTATGAGCGGCTGGAGCGGCCGCTGGTGCCGGTGCTGGCGCGCATGGAACAGCGCGGCATCTCGGTCGACAGGCAGATCCTCTCGCGGCTCTCCGGCGAATTGGCGCAGGGCGCCGCTCGCCTCGAAGAGGAAATCTACCAGCTCATCGGCGAACGCATCAACATCGGTTCGCCAAAGCAGCTCGGCGACATCCTGTTCGGGCGCATGGGCCTGCCCGGCGGTTCGAAGACCAAGACCGGCCAGTGGTCGACCTCGGCGCAGCTTCTCGAAGATCTCGCTGCCGAAGGTCACGAACTGCCGCGCAAGATCGTCGACTGGCGCCAGCTGACCAAGCTGAAATCGACCTATACCGATGCGCTGCCCGGCTTCATCCACCCCGACACCAAGCGCGTCCACACCTCCTACGCGTTGGCCGCTACGACGACGGGACGCCTGTCATCCTCCGATCCGAACCTGCAGAACATCCCGGTGCGCACCGCCGAGGGCCGCAAGATCAGGACCGCCTTCATCACCGACAAGAGCCATCGGCTGGTCTCGGCCGACTACAGCCAGATCGAATTGCGGGTGCTCGCCCATGTCGCCGAGATCCCGCAACTGCGGCAGGCTTTCGCCGACGGCGCCGACATCCACGCCATCACCGCGTCGGAGATGTTCAACGTGCCGGTCGAAGGCATGCCCTCGGAGGTTCGCCGCCGCGCCAAGGCGATCAATTTCGGCATCATCTACGGCATTTCGGCCTTCGGTCTCGCCAACCAGCTGTCGATCCCGCGCGAGGAAGCCGGCAACTACATCAAGAAATATTTCGAGCGCTTCCCCGGCATCCGCGATTACATCGAGGAGACCAAGGCCTATGCCCGCGAGCACGGCTTTGTCGAAACGATCTTCGGCCGCCGCATCCATTACCCCGACATAAGATCGTCCAACCCCTCGCTCCGCGCCTTCAACGAACGCGCCTCGATCAATGCCCGCCTGCAAGGCACCGCCGCCGACATCATCCGCCGTGCCATGATCCGCATGGAGGAGGCGCTGGAAAAAGCAGGCCTTTCGGCACGCATGCTGCTGCAGGTGCATGACGAACTGATCTTCGAGACCGTCGAGGCGGAAGTCGAGGCGACGATCCCGGTCGTGCGTCATGTCATGGAAAACGCGGCGATGCCGGCGGTCTCAATGTCGGTGCCGCTGCATGTCGACGCGCGAGCCGCCAACAACTGGGACGAGGCGCATTAGCACCAACGCAAGTTGTGTTGAGATTCAGATCAGGCCGAGCCGAAAATGGTGGATTCCGAGAACCGGAGCGGAGCGTACTTTTCGTACGTGAGCACCGGAAGCGGCAGGAAGCCGCCATTTGCAGGCCGGCATCATCTGAATCTCAACTCACCTCAAGCCGCCTCAGCCAAACACTTGGCACATGTCCCGCGAAACTCGATCACCGCCTTCTTGGCGGCGAAGCCGGTGGAGCGCACCCATTCGTCCAAGCTGTGGCCGACATCGTGGTCTGACATTTCGGTGACCTGCCCGCATGTGTCGCAAATGGCGAAGGCAGTCATCGAATGGCTGTGGTCATGCGGCTCGGCGCAGGCGACGAAGGAATTGATGCTTTCAAGCCGATGCACGAAACCTGACTTCACCAGCGTGTCGAGCGCGCGATAGACCTGGAGCGGTGCGCGAAAACCGCGCTCGCGCAATTGGTCGAGCAAGGTGTAGGCACTGAGCGGTCCGCTGGCGGTCTCGAGTTTCTCGAGCACGCACAGCTGGTTTTTCGTCAGCACATCCCTTGCCGCCATGATCCTGTTTCCAACTCGCCTTGCGTCGCTTGCGCCGCGCACAAACGATCCATGTCCCATCCAGATAGCGACGAACAGGCATTTTTGCTACTGTTTCCAGCATTCTGCCCGCAAGGCCGCCGAGAACATCGATCGGAGCGGGGCAACAGGCAGGTTGCCCGCCGTTTTTCGCTTTGCCGGCTTATCGAGCGGACCTATTTCCTCGGCGGGCCTTTGCGCTCGGCAGAAGCCGCCCACAGATTGATGTCGGATTCGCGCGCGTATGTGTCGATCTCGGCGAGTTCGGCATCGCTGAAGTCGAGCGCCTTGAGCGCGCCGACGCAGTCCTCGACCTGCTCCGGCCGGCTGGCGCCGATCAGTGCCGAGGTCACCCTCCCCTTGCGCAGCACCCAGGCCAGCGCCATCTGCGCCAGCGTCTGTCCGCGCCTGCCGGCGATGGCGTCGAGCGCCTTGATGTTGGCGATGGTCTTGTCGTTGATGAAGGCTGTCTTCAGCGACTTGCCCTGCGACGCACGGCTGCCGTCCGGAATGCCGCCGAGATACTTGTCCGTCAGCATGCCTTGCGCCAGCGGCGAGAACACGATGGAGCCGACGCCGAGCCCTTCGAGCGTGTCGAGCAAGCCGTCTTCCTCCACCCAGCGGTTCAGCATCGAATAGCTCGGCTGGTGGATGACGCAAGGCGTGCCAAGCTGCTTCAAGATATCGGCCGCCTCGCGCGTGCGCTGCGAATTGTAGGACGAGATGCCGGCATAGAGCGCCTTGCCCGAGCGCACGGCATGGTCGAGCGCACCCATCGTTTCTTCCAGCGGCGTGTCGGGATCGAAACGGTGCGAATAGAAGATATCGACATAGTCGAGCCCCATCCGCTTGAGGCTCTGGTCGAGGCTGGCCAGAATGTATTTGCGCCCACCCCATTCGCCGTAGGGCCCGGCCCACATCTGGTAACCGGCCTTGGTCGAGATGATCAGTTCGTCGCGGTAGGCAGCGAAGTCGGTGCGCAGGATCTCACCGAAGGCGGTTTCGGCAGAACCGGGCGGCGGACCGTAATTGTTGGCGAGGTCGAAATGCGTGATGCCGAGGTCGAAGGCCTTGCGCGCGATCGCCTGCTTGGTCTTGTGCGGCGTGTCGTTGCCGAAATTGTGCCACAGGCCCAGCGAGATCGCCGGCAGCTTCAGGCCGGAGCGGCCACAGCGGTTGTAGACCATTTTCTCGTAACGATTTTCGGCGGGCGTGTAGGGCATCGGAAAATCCTCGAATGGAAACGAGCCGGTCGGCTGCATTCGTCACAACGCGGCGAGTTGGCTCTGCCCCCCACCCTTACCCTCTCTCCGTCGAAACGGGGAGAGGGTTGAGGTGTGCTGCCCTATTTCTTCTTCGCCAAAAGCGCCTTGGCTTCCTTGACGCCAAGTGCGGCCGGCCGTTCGCAGGTGGTCTGCATGGCGACGAACTTGCCGGTTTCGCCGGAACGCAGCAGGCTGGTCATCACGTCGACGGCGTGCAGCGCCAGCTCCATCGAACAGCGGTGCGGCCGACCTTCCGCGATCGCCACCGCCATATCGGCAAGGCCTGACGTGCGGTAGTTGGCCATCATGCCTTGCGAATGCATCTCGTTGGGCACGCCGAACGGATGCGGCCAGTTCGGCAGCTTCTTGACCGGCTTGGCCGCGACGGTGAAGCGAACGTCACCACCGAAGAAGTTCGGGTCCGGCACAAACACCGTACCCGCCTCGCCATAAAGCTCCATCGGCGCGTGGCCGTGGGCCCAGACGTCCCAGCTGGTGTTGAGCGTGATAACGGCGCCGTTCTCGAACTCCAGCAGCCCGTGGATGGTTGTCGGCGTGTTGACCGGTATCTTTTCACCCGCGCGCGGCTTTGAACTGATCGTGCGCTCCTTGGCCGGCGTCGTCGCGAAGGCCGCGACCTGCTTCACCGGCCCGATCAGCTGGATCAGATTGGTGATGTAATATGGTCCGATGTCGAGCACCGGCCCCGCGCCTGGCTGGAAGAAGAAATCCGGATTGGGGTGCCAGTGCTCCATGCCGTGGCCCATGACATGGCACGTGCCACTCGTGACCTTGCCAAGCTTGCCGGTGTCGATCAGGTTGCGTACCAGCTGGTGCGCGCCGCCGAGGAAAGTGTCTGGCGCCGAGCCGATGCGCAGACCCTTTTTCTCCGCCCGCTTCTTAAGGTCGAGCCCTTCCTTGACCGACAGCACGAACGGCTTTTCCGAATAGACGTGCTTGCCGGCGTCGAGGATCTGCTTTGACACCTCATAGTGCACCGCCGGGATGGTCAGGTTGACGATGATGTCGATGTCGTCGGCCTTGAGCAGGTCTTCGACGGTGTCGGCGCGCAGCTTGAACTCCTTCGCCCGAGCCTTGGCCGCCTCCATGTTGATGTCGGCGCAGGCACGCATTTCAATGCCGCGGAACAGCGGCGCCAGCGAAAAATACGCCTTCGAGATGTTGCCGCAGCCGATCACGCCGATGCCAAGTTTCTTTGCCATGCTGGTTGCTCCTAATAGGTTTTGGCGGCTGCGATGGAGCGGCGGGCGAAACGCTCGATGTCGTTGGGGTTGTCCTGTTCCATGACGTAGTATTGGGCAGCACTCCTGGCACGCAACACCTTGATCAGGGCGGCCCAGTCGATGGTGCCATGGCCGACATCCGACCAGCCATCCTCATCCAGCCCCTCGCCGGGCTTGGCCATGTCCTTGACGTGGACGGCGCTGATGCGCTTGCCGTGTTTCTCGATCCACGGCAGCGGATCATCGCCGCCGCGCACCACCCAGGCAACGTCCATCTCCCAGCTGACATCGGGCGCGGATGACAGGATGTGGTCCTGCGGCACCGATCCGTCGGCAAGTTTCTTGAACTCGAAATCATGATTGTGCCAGGCAAAGCCGTAGCCGGCCT
>NZ_RZPI01000255.1:0-7076 GCF_003998715.1 Mesorhizobium sp. M7A.F.Ca.CA.002.15.2.1 | reverse complement strand
CACTATCCCAGCGACACCGTCGCCGGCTTCGGCCTTGGCTGCGGTTTCGCGCTTGCCTGCGGGCTGGTCTTTGCCCGGCTCGGCTTCATCTTCCGGCCGATGCCTTCGGGCTTGCCGGTCCGCAAGAAGACGTTTTGGCTGATTGGGCCGAGAAGGAATTTGACGGGCCGATGATGCCATGGGTAGGAAAGTCGTTGCGATAACCGGACGGCAAGGCGGGACAATGGTACGACGATCGCGAATGGTGGTAGGAGCGCTGCTGGCGGCATTTGTTGCTGGCGGAGAGATGGCGAACGCCTCGCCCTTCGTTGACACGAAGGAGGGGCAAGTCCAGGTCGACCATATGACCCTGCAGGAATTGCAGGCGGCTGCGCTAACGGGGTCGGCCGACGCGCAGAACCGGCTTGGCGTCGTTTTTCTGCTGGGACTCGGAGTTAAAGCGGATTTCGTCAAGGCTTTCGAATGGTTCCAAAAAGCGGCCGAGAAAGGGCACCCCGACGCGGAGACTTGGTTGGGCAATCTTTATGGAACCGGTCGAGGAGTAACACTCGATCGGCAGAAATCTCTGTTTTGGACAAGGAAGGCCGCAGAGCGCGGTTACAGCCGCGCAGAATATAATTTGGGAGTGAATTTCCTAGAGGGGACACTCACCGCCACGAACTACACCGAAGCCATCGCGTGGTTCAGGCGGGCTGCGGAACATGGCGACGTGTTGGCCAATCACAATCTTGGCCTATTGCTTTTGACAGGACGCGGAACTCCCAGTTCACCGCCAAATCTGAGAATTGAAGTCGACAAGGTACAGGCGCTGAAGTCGATTGCGTTCTCCGCCGAGAGTGGATTTGCGGACTCTCAAGCGGCTCTTGCTGCCATGTATTTCGAGGGGAACGGCGTAACGCAGAGCTATTCTGAAGCGGCCAGATGGTACCTATTGGCCGCGGAGCAGGGCTCAGCGTATGCACAAACGATGCTGTCCGCCATGTACCTTACTGGGCATGGTGTAACCGCCAACCAAGACACTGCCGTGAAATGGCTGAAGAAAGCGGCAGCAAACGGGAATGCTGCGGCTCAGGAACAGTTGGGCCAGAGTTATGGCGGCGGATTCTACGGACTGCCGCAGGATTTCATGCAAGCGATCGAGTGGACGACAAAGGCGGCGGACCAAGGAAACGCGGAAGCACAAAACACTCTTGGAGTAGCCTATCTTAAAGGTCTTGGAGTGCCGTCCGAGCGAGAGGTGGCTCATGATTGGTTTAAAAGGGCCGCCGCACAAGGTAATGCTCATGCAATTTACAACATAGACAAATATTTTAATAAAGATAAGGTTTTTACAGGGCAATGACCCGATTTCTATTTGGCCGGGCTGGGCTTCACCAAGGCTCGGCTTCATCAGTGCTCATTGGCGCGCCTTAATTTCCTTCGCGAACGGTGATGGGCCGGACCGACAGACCTCAAAAGACCGTAGTGTCTGCTTATTGATCGTCCCAGCGCGAACCATGTCACTGACCGCGCTATGGTCCTCAAAGGCGTCGCTCTGAAATTCCCGCTTGGTCGTCATGACCAACCTCCAAGCTACATTCCGCCAATTCAGCTAGACGCCGTCCAGGCCGCCATAGGATCTGACCAATCCGGCCATGTCGGGCGACCGGTGGTCCTCGTGTTCGAGCCCTTGCGCAACGCCGACGCGATCGGCGACCGGCCGGTTCTGGCTGACCTTCCACTTGCCGTGGATTTCGCTGATCTCGATTTCCAGCCCGATAATGCCCTTGATCTGCGACTGGATGAAGGGCTCCGGCGCATCGGTCACCGCCCAGGGCGCGGCGCGGGCGCCTTCCTGGGAGACGGTCAGATCGGCGATCTGCTGCGCCAGCCAGTCCTGATCATCCATCACCTTGACGGTGCCGCGAACCTGCACGATGGCATAATTCCAGGTCGGCACCACCTTGCCGGTCTCGCGCTTGGTCTCGTACCAGGACGGCGTCACATAGGCATCGCTGCCCTGGAAGACGATCAGTACGGTTGACGCCGGATTGTCGGCCAACAGGCGCCATTGCGGGTTGGCCCGCGCCAGATGGGCGCGCAGCCTGCCGTTCGGCCCGATTTCCGCGTCGAGCAGGAACGGGATGGCGTTGGCGACCGGCCCATCGGGTCCGTTGGAAATCAACAGGCCCAGCGGATGCGTCCGGATCAGCCCGTGCAGGATTTCCGGCCGCGTTTCCCTGAAATGAGGAGGTTCGTACATCGCCGTCCCTGCTTTCTTTGCTTATCTCAGCCGCTTCGGCCGCGGATCCGACAATTCGCCGGCCAGCCGGCGGTCGAGATAGTCGGCGCATTCCTCGAGCAGCAGGTCGGCATCGTTGGAGAAGAAATGGTTGGCGCCGGGCAACGTCTTTTGGGTGATGGTGATGCCCTTCTGCGTGTGCAGCTTGTCGACCAGGCCCTGCACATCCTTCGGCGGCGCCACCTTGTCGGCATCGCCATGGATGATCAGGCCCGATGACGGGCAGGGCGCCAGGAACGAGAAATCATAGGTGTTGGGCTGCGGCGCGATCGAGATGAAGCCTTCGATCTCGGGCCGGCGCATCAGAAGCTGCATGCCGATCCAGGATCCGAACGAGTAGCCGGCGACCCAGCAGCTCTTGGAATCGGGATGCAGCGACTGCACCCAATCCAGCGCCGCGGCAGCGTCCGACAACTCGCCGGTGCCGTGGTCGAATTCGCCCTGACTGCGGCCGATGCCGCGGAAATTGAAGCGAAGCGTGGTGAAGTCCCGCTTCTGGAACATGTAGAAGAGGTCGTAGACGATCTTGTTGTTCATCGTGCCGCCGAATTGCGGGTGCGGGTGCAGGACGATGGCAATCGGCGCGCTCTTTTCCTTGGAAGGCTGGTAGCGACCCTCCAGGCGGCCGGCAGGACCGGTGAAAATGACCTCAGGCATAAAATACTCCACTAGGTAATACGAATGCGCGGTGCCTGGAACGTTTCCTCTGGCCTTGACGCAGGGCGAGCGTCTTCTTAGAAGCTAGTTTAGAATTGTTCAAAACTGAGTGGCAAGACATCGAGCCCGGCCACCCGCGCCGCAAGCCGCGTAAATAGGACGGCTCGCCTTGGAATTTCAAGGAAATAACGCCATACGACGGCGGAATGGCTTCTGACGGGACTTGACGGACGAAAATGGCCGCAAAACGCGCCTATCTCGACTACAATGCCAGTGCGCCGCTGCTTGCCGCGGCCCGCGAAGCTATGGTCGCGGCGCTCGATGTCGCCGCCAATCCGTCATCGGTTCACGCCGAGGGGCGGGCGGCCCGCCGTCTGATCGAGACCGCAAGGCGTGACGTGGCGGCGCTCGTCAACGCCAAGCCCGAGCACGTCGTGTTCACCTCCGGTGCCACGGAAGCAGCCTCGACGCTGCTGTCACCCGACTGGCAGATGGGGCGCGGCACGGTGCGCATGAGCCGGCTTTACGTGTCGGAGGCCGATCATCCCTGCCTGTTGAACGGCGGACATTTCCCGGCAGTGCAGGTAAACCGGATCGGCGTCGACGCCAACGGTATCGCCGATCTCGACGCTTTGGCGGCAGCGCTCAGTGGTCATGACAAGAGCGAAGGCCTGCCGCTGGTTGCCATCCACGCCGCCAACAACGAGACCGGCGTCATCCAGCCGATCGATCGCATCGCCGGGATCGTCAAGGCGGCGGGCGGCATCCTCATGGTCGACGCCGTGCAGGCCGCCGGGCGTGTTTCGATCGATCTATCAGCGGGTTACGCCGATTATCTGATTCTGTCCTCGCACAAGATCGGTGGTCCCAAGGGCGTCGGCGCCATCGTCGCGGCTTCGGATCTGATGATGCCGAAGCCGTTGATCAATGGCGGCGGTCAGGAAAAGGGCCATCGCGGCGGGACTGAAAACCTCGCTGCCATTGCCGGTTTTGGCGCGGCCGCCCGCGAGGCCCTGGCCGGATTGCCGGCCATAGATGCGGTGCGCCGGCGCCGCGACGAGATCGAGGCCATCGTGAAAACGCTGGTGCCGGACGCGGAAATCTTCGGAACCGGTGCGCCAAGGCTTGCCAATACGGCATTCTTCGCTATTGCGGGCGTCAAAGCCGAAACCGCGCAGATCGCCTTCGACCTGGCCGGCGTAGCGCTGTCGGCCGGCTCTGCCTGTTCGTCCGGCAAGGTCGGACCGAGCCATGTGCTGAAAGCCATGGGATACGGTGACAGCCTTGGCGCCTTGCGCGTGTCGATCGGTCCGGCGACGGGCGCGGAAGACATCGAGTTGTTTCGCGTTGCGCTGACGGGAATCGCCGCGCGTCGGGCGGATAGAGAAAAAGCCGCGTGAGCGGTTGGGGCATCGGACCGAAAAGCGCGTAGCGATTTTCGGGAAAATCCGATGCTTGACGAAAATGATTTGGGCCATTCGGCCTGGTAGAGCCGTGCGTTTCATGCTGGCCGGGTGAATTTCCGGTCGAAGCGCACTATATGAAACTTACGCTGCCGCAAGCGCCTTTTTGGGGTTCGTTTTGGCGGTGCCATAGTTTGAAAACTGTCGGGCCTTGACCCCGGCGTGGATGGAGAACGCATATGCCTGCTGTGCAGGACACGATCGATCGGGTCCGAAAGATCGACGTCGACCAATATAAATATGGATTCCAGACCGAAATCGCGATGGATAAGGCCCCCAAAGGCCTCAGCGAAGACATTATCCGTTTCATTTCGGCCAAGAAGGACGAACCGTCCTGGATGCTGGAATGGCGTCTGGAAGCCTATCGCCGTTGGCTGACGCTTGACGAGCCGACCTGGGCGCGCGTCCACTATCCCAAGATCGATTTCCAGGACATCTACTTCTACGCGGCGCCCAAGAGCACGCCCGGCCCGACCTCGCTCAGCGATGTCGATCCCGAACTCTTGAAGGTCTACGAGAAGCTCGGTATTCCGCTGCGCGAGCAGGAAATCCTCGCCGGCGTGCAGAAGACCGACGCCTCGGAACTCGAGGAAGTCAGCGACAATGTCTACAAATCGGGCCGCGTCGCCGTCGACGCCGTGTTCGATTCCGTTTCCGTCGTCACCACCTTCAAGAAGGAGCTGGCGCAGGCCGGCGTCATCTTCTGCTCGATCTCGGAAGCCATCCGCGAGCATCCCGAACTGGTGAAGAAGTATCTCGGCTCGGTTGTGCCGACCTCCGACAATTATTACGCCACGCTGAATTCGGCCGTGTTCACCGACGGCTCGTTCGTCTTCGTGCCCAAGGGCGTGCGCTGCCCGATGGAGCTGTCGACCTATTTCCGCATGAACGAGAAGAACACCGGCCAGTTCGAGCGCACGCTGATCATCGCCGAGGAGGGGGCTTACGTCTCCTATCTCGAAGGCTGCACGGCGCCGCAGCGCGATGAGAACCAGCTGCATGCCGCCGTCGTCGAACTGGTGGCGCTCGACGATGCCGAGATCAAATATTCGACGGTGCAGAACTGGTATCCCGGAGACGCCGAGGGCAAGGGTGGCATCTACAATTTCGTCACCAAGCGCGGCGACTGCCGTGGCGATCGCTCGAAGATCTCGTGGACGCAGGTCGAGACCGGCTCGGCGATCACCTGGAAATATCCGAGCTGCATCCTGCGCGGCGACGATTCCTCGGGCGAGTTCTATTCGATCGCTGTCTCGAACGGTTATCAGCAGGTCGACAGCGGCACCAAGATGATCCACCTCGGCAAGAACACGTCGAGCCGCATCATCTCCAAAGGCATCGCCGCCGGCTTCTCGCAGAACACCTATCGCGGCCAGGTCTCGGCGCACCGCAAGGCGACCAACGCCCGCAACTTCACCAACTGCGATTCCCTGCTGATCGGCGACCAGTGCGGCGCGCACACCGTGCCCTACATGGAAGCCAAGAATTCGACGGCGCAGTTCGAGCACGAAGCGACCACGTCGAAGATTTCCGAGGACCAGAAATTCTACGTCATGCAGCGCGGTATCCCTGAAGAGGAGGCGATCGCGCTGATCGTCAACGGCTTCGTCAAGGACGTCATCCAGCAACTGCCGATGGAATTCGCTGTCGAGGCGCAGAAGCTGATCGGTATCTCGCTTGAGGGCTCGGTCGGCTGACCGGACAGATATTCAGGAAACGAAAAAATGCTTGAAATCAGAAACCTGCACGCCCGCATCGTCGATGACGGCACCGAAATCATCCGCGGTCTGAACCTGACGGTGAAAGCCGGCGAGGTTGCCGCGATCATGGGGCCGAACGGCTCGGGCAAATCGACGCTGTCCTACATCCTCGCCGGTCGCGAGGACTATGAGGTGACCGAGGGCGACATCCTCTACAACGGCCAGTCGATCCTCGAAATGGATCCGGCCGAGCGCGCCACGTCAGGCATCTTCCTCGCCTTCCAGTATCCGATGGAGATACCGGGCGTCGCCACCATGGAATTCCTGAAAGTGGCGATGAACGAGCAGCGCAAGGCGCGCGGCGAGGAGCCGCTGAAGATCCCGGAATTTTTGAAGCGCGTGAAGGAAGCCGCCGCCTCGCTCAGCATGGAGATGGCGATGCTGAAGCGGCCGCTTAATGTCGGCTTTTCCGGCGGCGAGAAGAAGCGGGCGGAGATCCTGCAGATGAAATTGCTGGAGCCGAAATTGTGCGTGCTCGACGAGACCGATTCCGGCCTCGACATCGATGCGCTGAAGATCGTTTCCGACGGCGTCAACGCGCTGCGCGCGCCGGACCGGGCGTTCCTGGTCATCACCCACTACCAGCGCCTGCTTGAGCACATCGTGCCCGACACCGTGCATGTGCTCTACAAGGGGCAGGTCATCAAGTCAGGCGACAAGTCGCTGGCGCTCGACCTGGAAGCCAATGGCTATGCCGGCGTGATCGGCGAAGCAGCGTGAGATGCCAGAGGTAATACCGATGAACATGCACGCACAACCGCAGCGGACACCGGCCGAGACAGCGTTGATCGACGCGTTCGGCGACCGGCTGTCGCTGCTGCCGGGCGACGGCGCGGTGATGCTGAAGCGCGACGACGCCATCGAGACGATCAAGCACGGCCTGCCGACGCGGCGCGTCGAATCCTGGCACTATAC
>NZ_RZPI01000254.1:0-7086 GCF_003998715.1 Mesorhizobium sp. M7A.F.Ca.CA.002.15.2.1 | reverse complement strand
GCCTCGCCCAGCACGCGCCGGTTGGTGACGAAGCGGTTGCCCTTCAGCGAATAGACAAAGCCGTCCGGCGCCTCGCTGGCCCATTTGACGAAGGTCGGCTCCTTGAAGCTGGAATAGTAAGTGCCGTTGACCTCGATGCTCGGCACCTGGCGAGTGGCGTAGTTCAACTGCTTGGCCTTGGGAAGCTTGTCGGGATAGAAGGACGTATCCCAGGGTTCGAAGGTCCAGCCGCCCATGCCGGCGCGGATTGTTCCCGATGTGCTCATTGTCATCCTCCCAATGCAGAAAAAGATCAGGCCGCGGTGATCTGATCGACGGTTTTGGCCATGTCGACGAGCACCCATCCTGGCCGGTAGGGATTGGGCCGGCGACCCGTTTCGTGGAAACCATAGGCAAGATAGAGCGCAATGTTCCGCTCCATCCTGGCGTTGGTGTAGAGCCGCACTTCTGGCAGACCCCAGAGATGGGTCTGCTCATCCGCGTGTTTCAGCAGCGCAATGCCGAAGCCCTTGCCTTGAAAGTCGGGGGAGACCGCGACGGAGAAGATCATCGCGTGGTCGTCATGTCGCTCCAGCGTGATCAGCCCGGCAAGCTCGCCGCCACTTTCCAGCAACCAGACCTCGCCGCGCACTATGCGCGGTGCATAGTCCTCGGTGACCGGGACCGGCGGCGCGCCGAACAGTGCGATGTAAGGCGCATAAGCCGCTTCCGTCAGCGAGACGACGGTTTGGAGATCACCGGCAAGCGCTCTTCTGATTGTCATTCAAAAGCTCTCCAGGCGCCAACCGGTCGATCACTCCGCCGCTTCGCGTTTGCCTCCGGGACGTCGCTCCAGAAGCTCCTTGAGGAACTGGCCGGTGTAGCTGCGCTTTTCGCGCACGATGGCTTCCGGCGTGCCGGAGGCGACCAGTTCGCCGCCGCCATCGCCGCCTTCGGGGCCGAGGTCGAGCACCCAGTCCGCGGTTTTTATCACTTCGAGATTGTGCTCGATGACCACCACCGTGTTGCCCTGGTCTACCAGTTCGTGCAGCACTTCCAGCAGTTTGGCAACGTCGTGGAAATGCAGGCCAGTGGTCGGCTCATCCAGGATATAGAGCGTCTTGCCGGTCGCCTTGCGCGACAGTTCCTTGGCCAGCTTGATGCGCTGCGCCTCGCCGCCGGACAGCGTTGTCGCCTGCTGGCCGATATGGATGTAGCCGAGGCCGACCTGCTTCAGCGTGTCGAGCTTGTCGCGCACGCCGGGCACGGCGGCGAAGAAATCGACGCCTTCCTCGACCGTCATGTCGAGCACGTCGGCGATCGACTTGCCCTTGAACAGGACATCGAGCGTCTCTCTGTTATAGCGCTTGCCGTGACAGACGTCGCAGGTGACGTAGACGTCGGGCAGGAAGTGCATCTCGATCTTGATGACGCCGTCGCCCTGGCAGGCCTCGCAGCGGCCGCCCTTGACGTTGAACGAAAAGCGTCCCGGCTGATAGCCGCGCGCCTTGGCCTCCGGCAGGCCAGCGAACCAGTCGCGGATCGGCGTGAAGGCGCCGGTATAGGTGGCCGGGTTTGAACGCGGTGTGCGGCCGATCGGCGACTGGTCGATGTCGATGACCTTGTCGAGGAATTCGAGGCCCTCGATGCGGTCGTGGTCGGCCGGATGTTCGCGCGAGCCCATGATGCGTCTCGAAGCGGCCTTGAACAGCGTCTCGATCAGGAAGGTCGACTTGCCGCCGCCGGACACGCCAGTGACGGCGGTGAAGGTGCCGAGTGGGATTTCGGCGGTGACGTTCTTCAGATTGTTGCCGCGCGCGCCGACGATCTTGATGCGGCGGTTCTTCTTCGCTTCACGCCGCACGCCGGGCGTCGCCACTTCGAGCGCGCCCGACAGATATTTGCCGGTGATCGAATTGGGATTGGCCATGACCTGCTGCGGCGTGCCCTGGGCGATGATCTCGCCGCCATGGATGCCGGCGGCCGGGCCCATGTCGACGACATAGTCGGCATGCAGGATGGCGTCCTCGTCATGCTCGACGACGATCACCGTGTTGCCGATGTCGCGCAGGTGCTTCAGCGTATCGAGCAGGCGCGCATTGTCGCGCTGGTGCAGGCCGATCGACGGCTCGTCCAGCACATAGAGCACGCCGGTCAGGCCGGAGCCGATCTGCGATGCCAGCCGGATGCGCTGGCTCTCGCCGCCCGACAGCGTGCCGGAATTGCGCGACAGCGTCAGATAGTCGAGCCCGACATCGTTGAGGAAGCGCAGCCGTTCACGGATTTCCTTGAGCACACGCACCGCGATTTCGTTCTGCTTGTCGTTGAGCGACGCGGGCAGGTCGGTGAACCACTGGTCGGCCTTGCGGATGGAAAGCTCGGTGACTTCGCCGATGTGCCTGCCGGCGATCTTCACCGCCAGCGACTCGGGCTTCAGCCGATAGCCCTTGCAGACCGGGCAGGGTGTGGCCGACATGAAGCGCTCGATCTCCTCGCGCATCCAGGCGGATTCGGTCTCTTTCCAGCGCCGCTCGAGATTGGGGATGACGCCTTCGAAAGTCTTCGTCGTCTTGTAGGAGCGCAGGCCGTCATCATACTGGAAGGTGATCTCGCGCTCGCCGGTGCCGCGCAGGACGGCTTCCTTGGCCTCTTCGGACAAATCCTTGAACTTGTCGCCGAGCTTGAAGCCATAGGCCTTGCCCAATGCCTCCAGCGTCTGCGCGTAATAGGGCGAGGTCGACTTCGCCCACGGGCTGACGGCGCCGTCGCGCAGCGAGATGTTTTCATCCGGCACGATCAGATTGCCGTCGATGGCGCGCTGGCTGCCGAGACCGTCGCAAGTCGGGCAGGCGCCGAACGGATTGTTGAACGAAAACAGCCGCGGTTCGATTTCCGGAATGGTGAAGCCGGAGACCGGGCAAGCGAACTTTTCCGAGAACAGGATGCGCTCATGCGTCTCGTTCTTCGACTTGTTGACCGAATCCTCGCCGGTCTGGCTGGAATCGAGCGGCTTGTCGGCGAATTCGGCGACCGCCAGCCCATCGGCCAGCTTCAGCGCCGTTTCGATGGAATCGGCAAGCCGCGTCGCGAGATCGCCGCGCACGACGATGCGGTCGACGACGACATCGAGGTCATGCTTGTACTTCTTGTCCAGCGCCGGCACGTCGGCGATCTCATAGAAGACGCCGTCGACCTTGACGCGCTGAAAGCCCTTCTTCTGCAGTTCCAGCAACTCCTTGCGGTACTCGCCTTTGCGGCCGCGCACCATCGGCGCCAGAATGAACAGGCGCGTGCCTTCCTCGATCGCCAGCACGCGGTCGACCATCTGCGAAACCGTCTGGCTCTCGATCGGCAGGCCGGTGGCCGGCGAATAGGGGATGCCGACGCGCGCAAAAAGCAGGCGCATATAGTCGTAGATCTCGGTGACGGTGCCGACCGTCGAACGCGGGTTCTTCGATGTGGTCTTCTGCTCGATGGAAATGGCAGGCGACAGGCCGTCGATCTGGTCGACGTCAGGCTTCTGCATCATTTCGAGGAATTGCCGCGCGTAGGCCGACAGGCTTTCGACGTAGCGGCGCTGGCCCTCGGCATAGATCGTGTCGAAGGCAAGCGATGACTTGCCGGACCCCGACAGGCCGGTCATGACAATCAGGCTGTCACGCGGCAGGTCGAGATCGACATTCTTCAGATTGTGTTCGCGCGCCCCGCGAATGGAAAGATATTTATGGTCGGCCATAGCCGGTCGCCGCCTCAGAATCTGGAATTTCCTGGAATGGCGGGTTTTCCCGGCCATCCCCTATGTAGGTAGTTTTGCCGCCACGTCGAGAGACGCCACAATTCCCGACAAAAGCGTTTAAGCGTCTTTCGCGTGAACGGGCAAGCGGAAAGAACAAAGGCCGAACACGCTCCTGACAAAGCTGTGCAAAAACTGACTTGTACGTAACCTCCCGGCGATCACGTTTTTCGGTAACCGGCTATTGATGGTTGACGCGGGCAACCCAGGAGCGCAGTCTCCGGAAGTCAACGAAGCCGGCCGTCTTTCGATGGCCTCGCCGCCCAAAGGCGGCCTGCGAGACGCCGCAGGCATTTGCGATTTGTGCTTCGAATTGACAACAATCGCAACGGACAGAGGAGCGGAGCTATGACGCCACCGGATCGTCCCCTAGGGTTCCAGTTGTCACTGGAGCCGCGGCAGGCATAAGTGCCAGGGTTTAGCGTCTGCGCCACCCGGCAAACCGTGACCTGCCATATCCCCTAAAAATCAGAGACTGCTAGTCGGATCGTCGGCCGAACGCCGCGGTGCATCCGAAATCAAACGCCGGCAGTACACTCCCGGCAAAGTTGGATTTGAGATCCAGAAGGCCCCGTCCGTTTGCCCAAGGCACGGCGGGGCCGTTTTATGTGGGGAACGCTCATTTCCGCGCGCACTCAGTGACGCGGCGGCCCGATCGAGTCGGCGCCGACATCGACGGTGATGCTGCCGGAAATCCTGACATCCGTATCGCCGATCTTGAATGTGCCGTTCTCGCCGGCCGGCAGCGCATCGTCCGGCTCGGGAGCCGGCTTGGCGATGCGGTAGTCGCCGGTCACGCCGGGCAGGGCGCTTTTTTGCGTCGACGGCGAACTGTCCTCTGCAAGAGCCGCGCCACTCACGAGACTGGCAAAAGCGAGCACCACGACGGCGATGACGGGGCGCAGTGGTCTGGAAGGATGAGTGTCGGTCATCCCAGGACTATAGTGGCGCGCCGCCGATGGAACCAGACCGGCATCGTCAAATCTTCGGCAGCCGGCCGGACTCCGCTCCGGCCCTGGCTTACGCCGCCTTTTTGCGCGTGTCGAAAACATGGTCGACGATGCCCCATGCCTGCGCCTCGCGGGCGGTCATGAAGTGGTCGCGGTCCAGCGTGCGCTCGACCTCTTCATAGGTACGGCCGCAATGCTGCGCGTAGAGCTCGGCCATGTGCCGTTTCGTCCTGCCGATGCGCTCGGCATGGCGCTGGATGTCGGAGGCCTGGCCCTGGAACCCGCCCAGCGGCTGATGCAGCAGGATGGTGGCGTTCGGCAGGGAAATCCGGCGCCCCGGTGTGCCTGCCATCAGCAGGAACGAGCCCATCGATGCCGCAAAGCCCATGCATACGGTCGACACCGGGCAGCTGATATATTGCATCGTGTCGTAGATGGCGAAACCACTGGTCACTACGCCGCCCGGCGAGTTGATGTAGAGCGAGATCTCCTTGTCGGGATTGTCCGATTCCAGCGACAAAAGCTGCGCGCAGACCAGCGCCGAGATGTCGTCGTTGATCTCGCCGTTGATGAAGATGATGCGCTCGCGCAGCAGCCGCGAAAAGATGTCGAAGGCGCGTTCGCCGCGGCTCGATTGCTCGATGACCATCGGCACCAGACTGGCAACACCGCTCATTTTTCTTCTCCGATTTTCTATTATGCCGCGCGCAGAAGGCGCGGTGCGTTCGCGGCGATGGGCTTTCCAATTGCGCGCAAACCGAGCGAAAGACGGCAGCCGGCGCCTGCCATGGCGATGGCCGGCATGGCCTTGCGGGCAAAACCGTCGTGGACGATGCGCAGATGCGTGCCGCCGGAAGCGGTGCGGGCAAGCGTGAAGGTGACGGTACTGTCGAGCGGATCCTGCCTGGCTGCGTCGCCCGGCTGCTCCCGCCAGGAATAGCGCAGCAACTTCTCGGGTTCGGCGTCGAGGATTTCGCATTCGATCGGCGCGCCCGTCCCGGCGAAGGCAAAACGGTTGCCGATCTCGGGTCTCATGTCGTTGGGCATCATCCAGGCGGCGAGCAATTCCGGTACGGTCAGGGCCCGCCAGACCTTTTCCGGCGGCTCGGCAAGGTCGTACTCGAACTCGAGCGCATCCGGAGAGACTTCGCGATGGCTTTCGTCGGCCATTGATCCCCTGTCGTTCATTGATCCATGTCCTTCAAAACCGCCTTCAGCCTTTCGATGCGTTCCGGCCAGAAAGTCCGGTAGCGTTCGATCCAGGAGAGCAAGGGAGCGAGCCCCTGCGGATCGGCGCGGTAATAGGCGTTGCGGCCGGCTCGCCGCTCGACCACCAGGCCTGCGCCACGCAGGACGGCCAAATGCTGCGACACCGCGGGCTGCGACACCGTCATACCGGTGCGCAATTCCGACACGCTCATCTCGCCTGCGGCTAGCCGCTCAAAGACGGCGCGGCGCGTCGGGTCGGCCAGTGCGCGAAAAATCTCTGCTTCGATCATGTCAAAAGCATAAGTGAATACTTATTGATTTGGCAAGCACTGTTTTACGAGATTGTCGGAAGCCAGCGTCTCACCATTCCGGCAGGCCCATCGAACGTCGCCTCGAAAATCGGCGACGCAAGGACGGCGTGGATGTGAAGCGTTCCAGTGCCGGCGTTCTTGAACCCGTGTTTCCTGTTCGCGGGGACAACGAGAGACTGGCCCGATGTCACGACTGTATGCTCATCGTCGATCCACATCTCAGCCCTACCGGCGATAACGGTCAGCACTTCCTCCACGGGATGCCAATGCGTTGGGGCGCCGACCGTGGGCTCGACCCATTGCTCGAATATGCAAAGTTGCGATGCACCATTGCTGGCCGACACATGCATGCGTGTTTCCACACCTGCTCGCCATTGCTCGCGCTGCTGGTCCTCATGTGCGACAGACTTCATTTGATCGCCCCCGGTCAGATCCGATTTCATGGAAATTTCCGGCCGGGACACTACATCTTGCTGACAAACATTGACAGAACGTCATCTGCACCATAGAACGAACAGGGAACAAAAACCTTGTGGGTAAAGGCAGCCACGGCAAGCGGCTGACGCCTGCAGCCTGTAAGGTGCTGCGACAAAAAAATTTGTTTCGGATGAGCGCGGAGAAATATCATGGCGGGTAGCGTCAACAAGGTCATTTTGGTCGGCAACCTCGGCGCGGATCCCGAAATCCGTCGCCTCAACTCGGGCGAGCCGGTCGTCAACATTCGCATTGCGACGTCGGAAAGCTGGCGTGACAAGAATTCCGGCGAGCGCAAGGAAAAGACCGAATGGCACAACGTCGTCATCTTCAATGAGGGCATCGCCAAGGTGGCGGAGCAGTATTTGAA
>NZ_RZPI01000253.1:0-7103 GCF_003998715.1 Mesorhizobium sp. M7A.F.Ca.CA.002.15.2.1 | reverse complement strand
GTTCATAGCCGCCAGGCAGACGGCCGGTCTTGATTTTTCGCCGCGATTTGGCGATGCCGTTTCTGTCCAAAAGCGCGGTCTGGAACTATGTTGTTGATCAGAACCTATGTGACTGCGAGTGCGATCGAAGGCGTCGGCGTGTTCGCTGCGGAGCCGATCAGGAAAGGGGCTTCGATCTGGCGGCTCGATCCGGATTTCGACCGACTGGTCCCCATGGACAAATACGAAGCGGCCCCCCCGCATCTCAGGGAACTGCTCGACCGCTATGCCTATCCCAGCCCCGACCGGCCAGGTTTCATGGTCTATGAAGTCGACAATGGCCGCTTCATGAACCATTCCAGCAATCCGAATACGGATTTTTCGCAATATGGCGGGGCCACCGCGACCCGCGACATCGCCGTGGGCGAGGAGATCACCTGCGACTACGGCGAGTTCTTCGAGGATTTCGAGCGGCTGCACCTCGCGACGGCCTAGTCGGCTCCTTATCTCAAGGCAAACAGACTGCGGCTGGCACCGCAAATTCATTTCCGCTGTGGACAGCGCGGCATGATTCTGCTATCAGCCGCCACAATTCGTGGTGTAAACCGCCGCGGAGGCTAGCGGCTATGATCGCTTGCCTGTTGATATCAAACCCGAAAGACAGGATTGCCCGTGCAGGTACTCGTCCGCGACAATAACGTTGATCAGGCGCTTCGCGCTCTCAAGAAGAAGATGCAGCGCGAGGGCATTTTCCGCGAAATGAAGATGCGCGGTCACTACGAGAAGCCGTCCGAGAAGCGCGCCCGCGAAAAGGCTGAAGCCGTTCGCCGCGCCCGCAAGCTGGCCCGCAAGCGCGCCCAGCGCGAAGGCCTGCTGCCGATGACGCCGCGCCCTGTTGCTGCCGGCGCCGCTGGTGGTGCAGCTGGCGCTCCGCGTCCGCCGCGGTTCTAACGCCAATTTTTCGTCCTTTTCGAAGGATATCAGAGGTGGCGCGATGTGGAATCGCCGCCACCTTTTTGTTTTGATGTGACCGGTCCGGAGGGGGAGCCGGATCTGAACGACGCGGCTTGAAGTGAGGACAGGGCAGACATGAACGCAACGAGCGTGGAGCGCGGGACCGCATTGCGTGGTTTCGCCCTGACAGCGGCCCTGCTCTCCGGACTGGCGCTTGCCGGCTGCCAAACGGCGGGCCCGACCGGTGAATTCAACAACATCGACAAGGCGCAAGGCTCGAGCGAGAACATTTCCTCGCTGTCGGCGGTCATCCAGCGCAATCCCCAGGATCCCGAAGGCTACAATGTGCGCGGCTCGGCCTATGGCCGTGGCGGCCAATACCAGGCGGCGCTCAAGGATTTCAATCAAGCCATCCAGCTCAATCCGAATTTCTTCCAGGCCTATTCGAATCGTGCGCTCATCCAGCGCTTCCTCGGCAACCAGGAAGCCGCGCTCGCGGACTACAACCGTTCGATCCAGATCAACTCGAACTATGACGCCGCCTATATCGGCCGCGGCAATCTCTACCGCAAGGCGGGTCGCACCCAGGACGCCTTCAACGACTTTCAGAAGGCGATCCAGCTCGATACGACCGACGCGCGCGCCTACCACAATCGAGGCCTGATCTATCAGAGCCAGGGCCAGCACAAATTCGCCATCGAGGATTTCTCGACCGCCATCTCGCTGGCGCCGGACGCCGCCGAGCCCTACAACGGCCGCGGCCTCTCCTATCTGGCGACCAATGACGAGGACAACGCCTTCTCCGATTTCAACATGGCGATCAAGCTCGACGGCAAGAACGCCGAGGCCTGGGCCAACCAGGCGCTGATCTACGAGCGGCGCGGTGACAAGGCGAAAGCCGCGAAATCCTATAAGGAAGCCGTTCGCCTCGACCCGACCTACCAGCCGGCCAAGGATGGCCTCGCCCGCGTCAGCTGATCTCGGTTTCGGCAAACGCTTCCCATACAAATCCGCGTGACATCCAAATGCCGCGGGATCCTTGGCGTGTCCGAAAAGACGCACTTCGCAACCGCGCATTAACCCCGGCAGGAGGCTTTCGGCCCCTGCCTTGATCGCGCCAAGTTTTCAGCGGAACGGTCTGGCCTCCCAAGCCGTTATCGAAAAGCAATTTGCGAAAGGACCCTCCCATGATCAAGAAACTCGCCTGCGCCGCTGCCCTCGCCACGACGATGTTCGCGGTGGCTCCAGCCAGCGCCGGCAAGCTGCAACTCGGCACGCTCGATTGCACCATCGACGGCGGCACCGCTTATATCGTCGCTTCCAACAAGGGCGTGTCCTGTGTCTTCCGGCCTCATCATCACGGGCCGTCCGAGGTTTACACAGGCGTCATCTCCAAGATCGGCCTCGATGTCGGCCAGACGCATCAGGGCCAGCTCGTTTGGGCCGTGCTGGCTGCGACCCGGGACCGTGACGGAGGCGATCTCGCCGGCAGCTATTACGGCGTCAACGCCGAGGCGAGCGTGGTGACCGGCGGCGGCGCCAATCTGCTGGTTGGCGGCTTGGACAGCGCCTTCATGCTGGAGCCGCTCAGCGTCCAGGCGCAGACCGGCGTCAACCTTGCCGTGGCCGTGACCTCGCTCCAGCTGATCCATTCATTCAAGTGATCGCATGGAGCCGTGCGCTCCATGACCCCTCACCCCGCGGCGCGGAACCAGATAGGATGGTTCCGCGCCGTTGATTTTTGAGGGGACCATCATGCTGAAGACAGCCATCGCTGCCATATTCGCTACCGTGTTTGTCGGAGCAGCGCAGGCGCAGGACCGAGGCATAGAGCTCGGTACGCTTGACTGTGCCATTGGCGGCGGCACCGGCTTCATCTTCGGCTCGAGCAAGGATCTGAGCTGCACCTTCAACCCCGCCGACAAGAGCTTCGCGTCGGAAGCCTATTTCGGCGCCGTCAACAAATACGGCCTCGACATCGGCACGACGAAGCAGACGGTCATGCAGTGGATCGTGCTGACGCCGCTGAAGAACATCTACGCGCCGGGTGCGCTGGCCGGCGACTACATCGGCGCCAGCGCCGAGGTGACGGCCGCCGTCGGCGCCGGCGCCAATCTGCTGGTCGGCGGCTCCTCGCAAGCCTTCACCTTGCAGCCGCTCAGCTTGCAGACGCAGACCGGCATGAACCTCGCGATCGGCGTCAGCCAGTTCCAGCTGCGCAGCACCGAGAACTGATCGCGCAACGAACCCGCCAATCGGAAAGGCTGCCGCGCGAACGGTCCTCAAAAAACCGCTTGAGCTCAACCCCGGTTGAGGTTTTACAAGCCTGCCCCGAACGAAACAACGCCTCGATGCGGCGCCCGATCCGGCGCTGTCGAACCGCATGGTCCTGCCGGAAAGCCGCACTGGCTTCTGGCGTCCTGCGCTGGCGTCGAGATATGCAAGACAGGGGTGGAAATGACCGAGATCAGCACAAACAAGGTCGACTGGCGCGGATTATGGGCAAGCGGCGACCTGGCGCGCTTCTGCTTCATCAGCCTCGGCATCCTGTTGCACGCCACCAACGAGACGATGGTGGCAACGGTGATGCCGGCCATGGTCGGCGAACTGGCGGGCGTGCAGCTCGTCGGCTGGTCGCTGGCGATCTACGAACTCGGTGCCATCGTTGCCGGCGCGGCCGCCGGACGGCTGGTGAGTTATGTCCCCTTGCGCACCAACATGGTGGTCGCAGCCCTGCTCTACGCAGCAGGCGCCCTGATCTGCGCCACCTCGCCTTCCATGCAACTGTTCCTCGCCGGCCGCCTGATCGAAGGACTTGGCGGCGGTGCGCTGGTGTCGCTGGCCTTCGTCTCGGTCGAACGACTGTTCTCGCGCGCCATCTGGCCGCAGCTTTTCGGCATCATGTCGGCGATCTGGGGCGTCGCCGCCTTCAGCGGACCATTGCTCGGCGCGATCATGACCGAGCTTTTGTCATGGCGCTGGGCCTTCGGCATCTTCACCCTCGGCGGCGCAGCCATGGCGCTGGCAAGTTTCATCGTGCTCGACACGCCGGAGGCGACGAGGCCGAAGGCGAGCGCAGGCGGGGCGCCGCCCTTCCCGTTCGCGGCCCTTGCCTGCCTTGCCGTTGCCGTGGTGCTGATCGCCTCGGCCGGCGTCGACATCGCCTTGCTGCGCTCTTCGCTGCTGATGGCCTTCGGCCTCATCGGCCTGCTGCTGTTCTTCACCATCGACGCGCTGAAGCCGCTTTCGCGGCTGTTCCCGGCGCGGCTGTTCTCATGGCGCACGCCGGTCGGCGCCGGCATGACCATGGTTGCCGCTTTTTCGGTGGCCACCTGTTCCTTCGGCGTCTACGGGCCGCTGCTGCTGACCAGCCTTCACGACATTCCGCTGCTGACCACCGGCTACATCATCGCCGCCGAATCGATCGCCTGGTCGATCCTGTCGATCCTGGTCGCCAACGCGCCGCCGCGGCGCGAGCGGCTGATCATCATCGGCGGCGCGGTGATGATCGCGGCCGGCATCGCCGGCTTTGCCTACACGATACCCCTGGGCTCCATCCCGCTCATCCTGATCTGTGCCCTGTTGCAAGGCGGCGGCTTCGGCATCGCCTGGCCGTTCCTGACACGCGTCATCGTCGCCTCCGCCCCGAAGAGCGAGCAGACCATCGCCTCGGCGGCGGTGCCGACCATGCAGCGCATCGGCTACGCCGTGGGTGCAGCCCTTGCCGGCATCGTCGCCAATGCCAGCGGCTTTTCGCAAGGTTTGAACCACGACGCGGCGGCGAATGTCGCGTCCTGGCTGTTTCTTGCCTTCGTCCCGCTCGGCATTGTCGGCTGTCTCGCGGCCTTGCGGGTTTCCAAGCCGCTTGGCCAGCAGCTGGAAGCTACTGGCTAGAAGCGCCCAACCCGCTCATTCGACCTCGCGCAGGCGGTAGCCGACGCCGGTCTCGGTGGTGATGTAGCGTGGCTGGTCGGGGCTCTTCTCGATCTTCTGCCTGAGCTGGCGCACATAGACCCTGAGATACTGCACGTCGGACGAGTCGCCCCAGACCTGCTTCAACAGGAAATGGTGGGTCAGCACCTTGCCGGCGTGCTGCACCAGCATGCGCAGGATGTCGTATTCCTTCGGCGACAGCTTTACCTCCTTGCCCTCGACCTTGACGATGCGCTTGACCAGATCGACGCTGAGATCGCCGGTCTGGAAAATCGGCTTCTCTCCCTGCTGCTGGAACTTGTGGCGGAGCGCCACGCGGATGCGTGCGACCAGTTCGTTCATGCCGAAGGGTTTGGTGACATAGTCGTCGGCGCCGAGCTCCAGGGCCTGGACGATACCGGCCTCGTCGGTCCGGCTGGACAGGATGACCACCGGAATGTCGAGGCCGTCGTCGCGCCATTTGCGCAGCAACTCATGGCCGCTAATGCCGGGCAGGCCAAGGTCGAGCAGGACGAGGTCCGGCTTCTCCGCCTCCATCAGCTCGATGGCCGCCCTGGCATTCGGCGCCTCGCTGATCGCGTAGCCCTGGCTGCCGAGGCCGACGCGCAGCAGCTTGCGGATCGGCGGCTCGTCATCGACGACCAGTATCCTGACGTTCGAGTTTGTCATGCCAGGTCACCCACATCGTCGGTATTCGAAGCGTCGAAGTTGGGCGGATTTGCCGGCTTGGGCATTTTGATGGTGAAGACCGCGCCCGAACCGTCGGTCCGGTTTGCCGCCGTGATCGTGCCACCCATCGCCTCTATGAAGCCGCGGCAGATCGACAGGCCGAGCCCGGTGCCGGCGCGGATCTGGTCGCGCTTGCGCACCCGGTAGAAGGTGTCGAAAATCCGTTCCAGATCGCCGGGAGGAATGCCCGGCCCTTCATCCATGATCTGCAGCAGGACGGAGCCATTGTCGGTCCAGCCCTGGACGCGGATCGTCGAGCCGGCCGGGGCATATTTCGCCGCATTGTCGAGAAGATTGAACAACGCTTGCTCGAACAGCACCGGGTCGACCTTCAACATCGGCAAATCCCTGGGGATGTCCGTCTCGATCTTGTGCTCGCCGATGATTTTCCTGGCCCTTTGCAGGGCGGAGCCGACGATGTCGCCGACATAGTGAAAGGCGTAGTTCGGCTCCATCGCGCCGGACTCGATCTTGGTCATGTCGAGCAGATTGGCGATGAAGCGGTTCAACCGCTCGGATTCGTCGAGCACCGTCGACAGCAGTTCGGCCCGATCCGGTTCGGGAAGTGCTGCTGAAAAATCCCGCAGCGTGCCGGCGGCGCCCATGATGGCGGCGAGCGGCGTCTTCAGATCATGGGAAATGGAGGTGAGCAGCGCCGAGCGCAGCCTGTCCGCCTCGGCGGCGAGCTTGGCCCGGTCGACGTCGGCGACCAGTTGGATACGCTCGATGGCGACTGCCGCCTGGTCGGCCAGTGCGTCGAGAAGCCGCTGCTGCTCGGGCGTCAGCAACGGTCCCTGCTTGTCGTTGTCGAGGCCGACGACGCCGATGGCCGTGCGCCCGGTCCGCAAGGGCAGATAGAGGCGCTTGGCACCCGGAAGCGTGTCGGCGCCGCGACCTGCGGCACGATTGTGCTCCCAGGCCCAGCGGGCGGCGGCGATGTCGGCTTCGGCCAGCGTGTCATCAGGCGGATAGCCGGCCTTGACGGTGATCGTCCCGTCTTCCGGCAAAAGCAGCACCACGCGCAGCTTCAGCATCGAGGCGATCTGGAAGGCGGTGGCCCAGAGGACGTCGTCCAGCGTCCCGGCGCCGGCGAGCTTCTTCGAAAAGAGGTAGATATCCTCCGTCGCCCGCGCCCGCGAGCGGGCGGCGACCGCCTGGCGCTGCACGCGCGCCGTCAGATTGCTGGCAATGACCGCAACGACGAGAAAGACGCCAAGCGCGACGATGCTCTCCGGATCCCTGATCGTCAGCGTATAGCGCGGCTCCAGGAAGAAATAATTGAAAGCAAGGGCGCTGACGAAACAAGCATACAGAGCCGGCCACAGGCCGCCGGTCACCGCCGATGCCAGCACCCCGATGAGCAGAATGATCGCCAGATTGCGAACGTCGAGAAACTGATCGAGAAGGACGGCGAAGGCGAGCGAGCCGATGACAAAGGCCGTCGCCTTGAGATAGGGCCAGATTTCGAACTGCCACTGCTCGTCGGCCGCCTTGACGCTCCGCGACGC
>NZ_RZPI01000252.1:0-7130 GCF_003998715.1 Mesorhizobium sp. M7A.F.Ca.CA.002.15.2.1 | reverse complement strand
GGTGAATAGCGGCCGATGAAAAACCAGAGCCGTTCGGTGACGCTGCCGGGGCTCATATAGGGCGAAAACAGCCGCTCGATATCCTTCAAGCGATAACCCAGCTCTTCCTCGGCTTCCTTGCGGATGGCGGTCTCCGGACCGTTTTCGTCCAACAGACCGGCACAGGCCTCGATCAGCGGCTCGCGGTGGCCGGTGACGTAAGCGGGATAGCGGAACTGGCGCACCAGAAGCACGGTCGAACGCAAGGGGTCGTAAGGCAGGATCACCGCACCATCGCCGCGATCATAGGTCTGGCGGATTTGCGTCTCCCACTGACCGTCGCGCCGGCGGTAGTCGAGGACGGTCTTCTTCAGGATGGCCCAGTCGTCGGAGAGGATTTCCTCCGAACGGACGCGAATACGATCTTCCATCCCGGTCTCCATGCTAAAGCGCGTCGCACTTCATGCTCCTGTTTATGCCTGTCGTTCTCCCAAAACCGGAGCCACTTTTGGGAGACATGCCTGGCCGAGGCGTAGCCGCGAACCGGCATTTCGGCAATCCCGCCCGTGATTGGTCCAGAAGCCCTTTCACCGCCTCGTGTCTGGCGCAGGCGCCATCGGTCGCCTAAATAGCTGCGAACCCTCCCGGAGTTTCTCATGACAGCGTCGCTTTTCCAGTCGATCACTCTCGACGGCCTCACCTTCCCCAACCGCATCGCCGTCGCGCCGATGTGCCAGTATTCCGCCGAGGACGGCTCGGCCAGCGACTGGCATCTCCATCACTGGATGAACCTCGCAATGTCCGGCGCCGGCATGGTCACGGTCGAGATGACCGATGTCGAGCGGCGCGGGCGTATCACCCATGGCTGCCTCGGCCTTTACTCTGAAGACAATGAAGCGGCCGCCCGCCGCGCGCTGGACGCTGCACGACGCGTCGCCGCACCCGGCACGAAATTCGGCTCCCAACTGGCCCATGCCGGCCGCAAGGCTTCGAACCGCAAGCCGTGGGAGGGCGGCGGGCCACTGAAGCCAAACGAGGATCCCTGGCAGACCGTCTCCGCCTCGGCCATCCCCTACGACACCGGCTGGAACGTGCCGCACGCTCTGGAGGACGAGGAGATCCTACAGCTGATCGAGCGCTTCGCCGAGGCGGCAAGGCGAGCCGAACGCGCCGGCTTCGATTTCCTCGAACTGCACGCCGCGCATGGCTATTTGATCTTCCAGTTCCTGTCGCCCTTGTCCAACCAGCGCACGGACCGCTGGGGTGGCGCGCTGGAAAACCGCATGCGTTTTGCCGTCGAAATCACCAAGGCGGTGCGCAAGGCGGTGCCAAAGCTGATGCTCGGCGCAAGGCTGTCCGTGAAGGATTGGGTCGACGGCGGCTTCGACGTGGCGGACGCGATCGAAGTGGCCAAAGCGCTGAAGGACGAGGGCGTTGCCTATCTCTGCTGTTCGAGCGGCGGCAATTCGCCGTTGCAGAAATTGCCCACCGGCCCCGGCTATCAGGTGCATCTGGCGGAGGCGGTGCGCAAGGGCGCTGATATTCCGACCCGCGCCGTCGGCCTGATCGACGACCCCAAGCAGGCCGAAGCGATCGTCACCGAGGGCCGCGCCGACATGGTGGCGCTGGCGCGGGCCTTCCTGGCTGATCCGCGCTGGGGGTGGCGTGCGGCGGCGACATTCAGCGAGACAATCCACCCGGCGCCACAACTTGCCCGTTCGGTGACCACGATGCAGCATTGGATGAAGGCGGCGGGCTGAACGGTTCGCGCTCCCGACACGGCGCTGTAGAGCCTTCAAACAGCCTCTGAGACGTTTGGGCGCAGGCTGACGGCCATGGTTGCAACCAAATTGGCTGCTTTGCGTTGCGGCCATGATGGACAACAAACCTTTTGAAGTGCCGGTCGTCGTCGAACTTGGCCACGTCGGCAAATATCGCCACATCCGCAGCGCCCAGGAGGCCGCGGAGTGCCTGATGACGGTGTGGCCGCTCAATCGCGGCCCGCGCCATCGTGATGCCCTCGACACTTGCCTCAAAGTGCTGGAAGGTTATCGTTCGACAGCAGATGCGCGCCGGGCGCTGATTGAAGCCGCCAAGGAATCGGAAGTGCTGGTGCCCGACGACAGACTGCCCGACGACCGACTGCATTGAGCAGACGGACCTTTCAACCGGAGGTTTTTCATGGCGAAGCTGACTTACAAGATCGTCGAACATGACGGCGGCTGGGCCTACAAGGTCGGAGCGACCTTTTCCGAGACGTTTCCGACGCATCAGGACGCGTTGCGCGCCGCCGAAATCGCCTCGGCCGAGCAGCAGGTCGCCGGAGCGACGGACGGCATCCAGTATGAGGACGCCGAGGGAAAATGGCATGAGGAACTGGCCGACGGCCGCGACCGGCCGCAGACAGAAGTCTCGGACTGATTCGGTATCGCGGTTGATGTGGAGCGGTTCGACGGAGCGCCGACCGCAGCGCCGTCCGGAGAGAGGACGCGCCAGCGGCCAGCGGCTGTCCTTGCGGACTAGCCCTCGAACATGGATTTCTGGAAAATCGGCGTGCGCTTTTCGGAAATCACGTTCTGGCTATTTGCCGCAATACTGATCGTTGACGTTTTGCCCTGCGTTAGCGTCCGGGCCTGGTGTGTTGTGGGCACATGGGCCAATAGCGCCGGTGTTGCCTTGGGTGTTCAACCCGGAGCCGTCACTGATGCTTCCCGTGGTGTAGGGGTCGACAGTTGTCTGGTCGTTGTTACCGAACAGCCACCAGTCATGATTGTTTGAGTACCTGTCGTCCAGTGACTGCGCCATCGCCGATGTGGCGAGACCGATCGTCAGGACGGATGCTGCGAGAAGTTTTGTAACCATTGAATCACTCCGTATCTTAGCCGCCTTGGTGCGACACTCATAAAACCCGGTAGTCAGCCGAATGGTTCCTTGAAATTGTCGTGAAGCTGAGGTGAGGCCCCGATCAGCCCGGCCGGCGATGCGCTCGATGGATGCGGCGGTTCGCTCCTGGGCCATGAATTCCGGCAAGTGCCCCTTGCCATAGCACCCGTCGATGCGGCCGAGATCTTGCTCGACCGCCACGTCATCGCAGAACATGGTGTGGAAACGAGTTGGCTTCGACCGAGCCATCCACCTCCGGCGGTCATGTAGTCGGGCAGGAAAGCCGGCGCCGCGGAGATGACATTGCGGCCACCGCTGCGCCGCGCTATCTCAGACCACTCGCCTTCCCGGGCCACTCGCTTGCCGGAGCTTCCCATGCCTGAAATCGTGACCGCCGCCATGCTCGTCATCGGCGATGAGATTCTGTCCGGCCGCACCAAGGACAAGAACATCGGCCATCTCGCCGACATCATGACGGCGATCGGCATCGACCTGAAGGAAGTGCGCATCGTCCCGGACGAGGAAGACGAGATCATCGCGGCGGTGAACGCCGTGCGCGCGCGCTACACTTATGTGTTCACCACGGGCGGCATCGGGCCGACGCATGACGACATCACGGCCGATTCCATCTCCAAGGCCTTTGGCGTACCTTGCGAATACGATGCCCGGGCCTATGCGATGCTGGAAGCAAGCTATGCCGCGCGCGGCATCGAATATACCGAGGCCCGCAAGCGCATGGCACGGATGCCGCGCGGCGCCGATCTCATCGACAATCCGGTGTCGGTCGCGCCTGGCTTCCGCATCGGCAACGTCCACGTCATGGCTGGCGTGCCGTCGATTTTCCAGGCCATGCTCGACAATGTCGTGCCGACGCTGAAGGCCGGCACAAAGATGCTGTCGGCGACCGTGCCCTGCCCGTTCGGCGAAGGCCTCATCGGGGGGCCGCTGGGTGATATCCAGAAAGCGCATCCCGATACGATCATCGGCTCCTACCCGAAATATGGCGATGGCAAGTTCTGGACCGAACTGGTCGTGCGTGCCCGCAGCCAGGAGGCGCTGGACGCTGCCCGCGCCGATGTCGAGGCGATGGTCGCCGGCTTCGCCAGCAATCCCGGCTGATCTGGTCCAGACCGGAACAAAGCACGACGCTGCAACGTTTCCCCGGCACGAGTTCGCCAGCTCGTGAACTGAGGGATTGTCATGCGATTCAAAACCATCGTCGCCATTCTGCAGAACGAGCAGGACGCCGAGCGCGTGCTCGACTGCGCCATTCCGCTCGCCAACCGGTTCCAGAGCCATCTGGTCGGCATCCACGCCGAAACGCTTCCCGTGCCCTACACCTCTGCCACAGGCTTTCCCGACACCGAATTCCTGCAGGTTTCGGCAGATATGAACCGGGAACGGGCCGAGAAATTGAGGACGCTGTTTCTCAGGCATATCGAGGATTCCGGTCTTTCCTTCGAGTGGCGAAGCCTGGAGAGCTTTTCGGGTGACAGCGCGCTGACCGGGATTTCGAGCGTGCGGGCCGCCGACCTGATCATAGCAGCGCAGCGCGAAACGGGCGGCGATTCCAGCGCGGACGTTGACACGCTGGTCTACGATGCCGGCCGGCCGGTGCTGGTGGTGCCGCACGAGGGTCCGCTGATCACCACCTTCAAACGCGTCTTGCTCGCCTGGAACGGCAGCAAGGAAGCGGCGCGCGCCGCCTTCGACGCGCTGCCCTTCATCATCGAAGCCGAGAAGACCGACATATTGGTTATCGACCCTCCTGAAACGCTCGACGACAGCCCGGAGGCCGCCGGCGCCGAAATCGCGGCGGCGCTGTCGCGCCACGGCGCCACCGTCAGCGTCTCGGTGCAGCAGTCGGGCGGCAGTTCGGTCGATGACATCATCCAGACCAGGATCGCGGAAACCGGCGCCGATCTGCTGGTGCTCGGCGCCTACAGCCATTCATGGCTGCGCCAGCTTCTGTTCGGCGGCGTGACGCGCAGCGTGCTGCGCACCGCGCCGGTGGCAGCCTTCCTGTCGCGGTAAGCCCACAGCGATCGCTGGCCCTTGCCTTGCCAAGGCCCCTGCTCTTGCCAAGATGGGGGCTTTCCAGCTAATTCCGCGCGCATTCCCCTGTTTTCTTGCGCGCGATCCCCGCGTGCTGTGGAGTGCGCGACATGTCCCTTC
This sequence comes from Mesorhizobium sp. M7A.F.Ca.CA.002.15.2.1, assembly GCF_003998715.1. Taxonomy (NCBI): domain Bacteria; kingdom Pseudomonadati; phylum Pseudomonadota; class Alphaproteobacteria; order Hyphomicrobiales; family Phyllobacteriaceae; genus Mesorhizobium; species Mesorhizobium sp. M7A.F.Ca.CA.002.15.2.1. The sequence goes on along the minus strand of NZ_RZPI01000252.1, from coordinate 2,093 downwards.
CCGAAAAAGCCTTTCCGGTCTCCTGGGACCAGTTCCATCGCGACGCTCGCGCACTCGCCTGGCGGCTTGCCGGTGCCAACAAGGGGCAATGGAAAGCGATCGTCTGCATCACGCGAGGCGGGTTGGTGCCGGCGGCGATCATCTCGCGTGAACTTGGCATCCGCGTCATCGAAACCGTCTGCGTCGCCTCCTATCACGATTATACCAGCCAGGGGCAGCTGCAGGTCCTCAAGGAGATCACCCCTGCCCTGCTCGCCGAAGACGGCGCCGGCGTGCTGATCATCGACGACCTGACCGACACCGGCAAGACGGCGGGCATCGTGCGCGCGATGATGCCCAGGGCGCATTTCGCCACCGTCTATGCCAAGCCGAAAGGCAGGCCGCTGGTCGATACTTTCGTCACCGAAGTCAGCCAGGACACCTGGATCTATTTCCCGTGGGATATGGGCTTCACCTACCAGAAGCCGATCGCCGACGACCACGCCGGCTGATTCGCAACTACCCTGTTACAGACCAGCAGCTTGCACCGGGGATGGATTTGCTTTCGCAAACACGTCCGGCAGAGCCGGATATTTCGCGAAATCGACGTCTATTGGCGGAAATTGGCCAGGCGAATGAAATTTTTTACTTTTATTGCCGACAATTAGCCGTAAGATTCGTGAGACGGCAAACGATTCCGGAGGCTGGGGCTAGCTTCTTCGATGTTGACGAGGCCAACGACACACAATCATCTGGCCGAAAGGGTCCGACGGCTCTTCGGCACCGCGCCGTGCCGCCTGCAGGTTGCCGCCCTGCCCTGGCGCGACACGGGAGACGGCGTCGAAATCATGCTGATCACCAGCCGCGATACCGGCCGTTGGGTTTTGCCCAAGGGTTGGCCAGAGGCCAGGGAGCCGCTCTGCGAGGCCGCGGCGCGCGAAGCCGGCGAGGAGGCCGGGCTGCGCGGCCGTGTCTCTCATCTTGAAGCCGGCCGTTACTTCTACGCCAAGGCGCTGGCTTCCGGCGAAGAAGTCCCGTGCGAGGTCCTGGTGTTTCCGCTGCATGTCGACAAAGTCGCGGACCGCTGGAAGGAAAAACGCTCACGCACCCGCAAATGGGTCCGTGCAAGCGAAGCGGTGCGCATGGTCAACGAACCCGACCTTTGCCAGATCATCGCCTATTTCTGCGCCGACCCGCACAGCTTCTCCTGACGGGCGGCCACACCGCGCTCTTTGCAAAACGGGACTTGCTTGCAAAGGCTGGACACGCGTTGCCGCCATCGACATGAATGCTTTGCTAAGGAATCAAAGGTAGGATTCGGCAGCTCTGGTATTTTTTGATCGATGGCGAGCCCCGAAAATCCAATTCCAAACGAGTCCGACGAGCCTGAGCGCGAGCATCGTCCGCGCGTGCTCAAGGGCGGGTCGATCATCACCGGAATTTCGAATTCGGAAGTCGGCTGCACGCTGCGCAATCAACACGAAGGCGGAGCCGAACTGAAGATACCGCTGGAAGCCCGGGTTCCCGATCGCTTCCTTCTCTATGTGCCGCTCGACGGCATTGCCTATCGGTGTGAGGTCCGCTGGCGTCGCAATGACCGTATCGGGGTGCAGTTCACCGGCACCGAGCCAAAACCCAGGCTGCACTACGGCTGATCCATTCAGGCACGACGCTTTGGATCGTTGCCGCGTCCGGATTGCCTGGTGGCGACAAAATTGCGATCGCCGCACCGCATTCTATCCCCGTTATCCACATATGTGACACACAAGATGTTGGGGTCACAAAAGCTACGCAAACGAATCCTTGACGGCGCAAAACGAGTCGCCTTTTATAGGCCATGCGCTCCTGTTGAGAGTGCGACCGGAAAGTTCTGAGCCCGGTCTTTTTCCCGGATTATGTGCGTTTTGCTCGCATTTCCGCCTGGTTACGAGGCCGGCGGAAGCGTTGGAATTGTGGGGCGGTTGGGGTCGATAGGGACAATTGTCGGGCTTGAATAAATTGTCTGTTAATACTATATTTAGTGTTTGCAGGTAGGTTCGACGCTAGATAGTGTGAATTTCCCTCGACCGAGGGAATCGGAAAAAAATCAGTTTTGAGGGACCCGTGGGTTCGTC
>NZ_RZPI01000251.1:0-7150 GCF_003998715.1 Mesorhizobium sp. M7A.F.Ca.CA.002.15.2.1 | reverse complement strand
GCTGAAGGCAACGATGCCCGCCCCCGACGCCTCGGTGACGAAGATCTGCATGCCGGCCATCATCCGCTTCAGCGCGCCCTTCAGCGATTTCAGGCCGATGGTGATGGTGGAATTCTTCCACAAAAGGATGTGGTGCTCGAAATAGACCGGCATGCGCGTGACATCGACCGAAAGCACCGGCACCAGCTCGCCCGCTATATGATAGGTGACGCCGCCAAAGGTCTCGTCCGACACCTGTGTCGGCATCAGTTCCGGCAAGCTTGGCATGACGATTCCCCAAGCTGCCTCGCATGCCACCGGTCAAACACCGATCATGGCTGGGGTCAGCGGCCACAGCTTTGCGCTCGATATTTGCGCCGTCAAATGAAAGCCGTGTGCTCGAGGGTCCACTCGCAACAACGTGATGCAATCGCGCGATCATCGAGCGCTCAGGCGGTCAGCATCCGCTCAAGAATCAACGCAGCAATACCGGACTGCGCCGGCCCATAATTGTCGGCCCGGCCAATCTCGGCAAAGCCGTTGGCCAGATAGAAGGCGACCGCACGCCTGTTCTGCTCCACGACCTCGATGCGTAGAGAGCGGGCTTCCGGAAAATTCTCGATCACCTCATCGAGCAACATCCCGCCGATGCCCCGGCCTTGCAGGTCGGGTGCGACATGGAGCTGTTGCAGGTCGACCACGGTGCCGCCTTCGACGCTTTCGGCATAGGCGACGCCGCCGATGCGCTTGCCGTCGTCGGCGACCAGGAATTCGGCATTCGGCCGCTCAAGGCTAGCTCTCAATTTCGCCGGCGAACACCAATCCTCGATGACCCGGTCGATCCGATCAGGGCCATAGACCGCGTCATAGGTCGTGTGCCAGGTTTCGACCAGCAGCGCCCGGATGGCCGTCAGATCACGTTCACCTGCGGTGCGGACAAACACCGCGCTACTCGATGCCCAGCTTGGTCTTGACGAGGTCGTTGACCGCTTGTGGATTGGCCTTGCCGCCGGTCACCTTCATCACCTGGCCAACGAACCAACCGGCCATGCTCGGCTTGGCGCGCGCCTGTTCGACCTTGTCGGGGTTGGCTGCAATCACCTCGTCTACGGCCTTCTCGATGGCGCCGGTGTCGGTGACCTGCTTCATGCCACGGCTCTCGACCAGCTGGCGCGGATCGCCGCCCTCATTCCAGACGATCTCGAACAGGTCCTTGGCGATCTTGCCGGAAATGGTGCCGTCCTTGATCAGATCGATGACCGCGCCAAGCTGCTCGGGGGAAACCGGAGCGTTTTCAATGTCTTTTCCGGCCTTGTTCAATTGCCCGAGCAGATCGTTGATGACCCAGTTGGCGGCGAGCTTGCCGTCGCGGCCGGCGGCCACCTTCTCGAAATAGTCGGCGATCGGCTTTTCCGAAACCAGGATCGAGGCGTCATAGACCGACAGGCCGAGCGACGCGATCAGCCGCGCCTTCTTGTCGTCTGGCAGTTCCGGCAATTCCTTGGCCAGCGCATCGACATAGGCCTGGTCGAATTCCAGCGGCAAGAGGTCCGGATCGGGGAAGTAGCGGTAATCATGCGCCTCTTCCTTGGAGCGCATCGAACGCGTCTCGCCCTTGACGGCGTCGAACAGCCGCGTCTCCTGGTCGATCTTGCCGCCATCCTCGAGAATGGCGATCTGCCGGCGCGCCTCGTAGTCGATGGCCTGGCCGATGAAGCGGATCGAGTTGACGTTCTTGATCTCGCAGCGCGTGCCGAACTCGCCGCCCGGCTTGCGCACCGAAACGTTGACGTCGGCGCGCATCGAACCTTCGTCCATGTTGCCGTCGCAGGTGCCGAGATAGCGCACGATGGTGCGCAGCTTGGTGACATAAGCCTTGGCTTCGTCGGCCGAGCGCATGTCGGGCTTGGAGACGATCTCCATCAGCGCCACGCCGGAGCGGTTGAGGTCGACATAGGACATGGTCACATGCTGGTCGTGCATCGACTTTCCGGCATCCTGCTCCAGATGCAGCCGCTCGATGCCGACTTCGATGTCCTCGAATTCGCCCTGACGATCGGGGCCAACGGAAACGATCACCGTGCCCTCGCCGACGATCGGCTGCTTGAACTGCGAGATCTGGTAGCCCTGCGGCAGGTCTGGATAGAAGTAGTTCTTCCGATCGAAGACCGACTTGTGGTTGATCTGCGCTTTCAGCCCAAGGCCGGTGCGGATCGCCTGCTTGACGCATTCCTCGTTGATGACCGGCAGCATGCCGGGCATCGCCGCATCGACCAGGCTGACATTGGCGTTGGGCGCCGCGCCGAAAGCGGTCGAGGCGCCGGAAAACAGCTTTGCTTCCGATGTAATCTGGGCATGGACCTCGAGGCCGATGATGATCTCCCAGTCGCCGGTGGCACCGGAAACAAGGCGCTTGGCGTCGGGCGTGCGGGTGTCGATGAGGGACATGGTGGCCTGCGTATTGGAACTGCGGATAATGCGTTTCGCACACTTTGGTGTGCAACTTCGCTAGTGCAAACCGCCAAAAGAGACAAGCGCCCAAAAAACACAAGCGCAAAGCCGCGGACTGGCCTTTTCAGCTGCGTTCGCCTATGGGAGGTCCATTCCAATGGAGAGTGGATGTCCACTTACGCTCAGTCCCGGTAAGGCCCTGACCTCCTGGCGAGGCAGGGCAGAAAACCTGAAACCCCGTGCCGCGAAGCTTCGCGGCGGCGGCATTTTTTGTTTTCCCGGAAAACTCTCACATGGATATTTCGCGCAGCGCATGACCCCGAAAATCGGTATCGATTTTCGGAAAGGATCATGCGCCAAATCATAAGTGCCACAGCGTCCTTTGCGCGTGCAAGAGGACGCGCGGCGCTGTGGAAACAGCGCATCCTGCACCTGCTCGCGCAGGGCGGACGCATTGAAATCGAAAAGAACGAGAAGAAACGGATCGCCTCCGTCAAATGCCTGACCCGCGACGGCTGGCATTATCCGGGCGTCGATCTCGAGCTGTTTCGAAAACTGAAGCGGAAGAAGGCTGTTTCTTCGTCTGACGGTGGACCCTACCGCATCACCCGGCGCGGGCTCGCACTCGTCCGCTCCGAACTCGACAACAGGTAACCACGGCTCCGCCGGTCGGTTCTCCGGCCGGCGGTTCGCCTCACCGCTCAGGCGGTGGCGATGTAGGCTCTGATCTCGTCGGCCTCGCGCTCGACATCCTCGATGCGGCGCTTGACCACGTCGCCAATGGACACGATGCCATCGAGCATGCCGTCCTTTTCCACCGGCAGATGGCGGAAGCGGCCTCGGGTCATGATCTCCATCACCTCGTTGACGGTGTGGTTTTCGTTGCAGATCTTCACTTTCGGCGTCATCGCCGAACGCACGGGGATATCGAGCGCGGCTCCACCTTCGCGGGCGACAACCCGGACGATATCGCGCTCTGACAGGATGCCGACGATCTTGCGATCGCCATTGGTGATGACCAGCGCCCCGATCTTGTGCTCTGCCAGGATACGGATGGCTTCGCTAAGCTTTTCGTTCGGCCCGAGCGTCAACACGTCATGGCCTTTTCTCTCGAGAATTGCCTTAACCGTCATGGCGTCCTCCTCTGCTTTGCCTGCCGGTTCCTGCCCTGACCGGCCTTCACGTAAGAGTGAACATCGTGCGCCGTGATCGGTTGCATTTCAAGTGTGGTGGTCGGCCGTCTCCCATTCGGGCGCCTGCCATCGCCTGTCGAACCAGCGCAGGCCGAAGAAGCCGGCGACAAAGCCGCCAATATGGGCCTCCCAGGCGATCTGGCCGTCTACCCCCGGGGCAAAACCGAGCAGGCCGGTGGCGAGATTGATGACCATCCACATGGCAAGGAAAATCACGACACCGCGCAAGCGCAACACGAATGCGATCGGCAGCACCGGGCCGGCGAAGGCGGCCTTGCCGGCCGAACGATCGGTGCGGAAGCCAAAACGCGCCGCAGCCCCCATCATGCCTGATATCGCACCGGAAGCCCCGACCAGCGGCGCCTCACCGTAAGGATGCAGTGCCCAGAAAAGCGCGACCGAAGCCAGCCCGGTTGCGGCAAAGAACAGCGCGAACCACAGCGTTCCCAGACGGTTTGCCAATGGTGAGCCAAACGCGGCGAGCCACACCATGTTGATGGCGATATGGGCAAAGCCGCCATGCATGAACGCGTAGGTGAAGGGCCGCGAAAACAGGAACCAGTCGAAGCCGTATTGCCCGGTGTAGAGAACGGGGATGAAGGCCCCGTCATACAGCAATGTCATCTGCTGGGATTCGCTCAACACATATTGCTGCAACAGATAGACGACGACGCAGATGCCGATCACCGCCAGCACGACGGGCGGCAGGTTGAACACCGGCTCGCGCCGCGGCTCGGGCGCGCCCTCGACCGGGTCGGCTTCCGAGGGAATTACCGGTTCACTCATTTGAAATTGCACTCACTGCGGGATTCCAGGTTCGAGCATCTAGATTAACGCGGACCGAACAGCAAACCGCGAATCATCTGGCGCGAATCAAAAAAGAAGCCGTTCAAGGTTTCCCTTGAACGGCCGGTCGAGCCCCCTGCTCCCCTAAAACTCTGACTGAAGTGCTGCCGATCGTCGCGAAACGACCGCTTCTGGAGTGGTTTTTGTGTGCCACGGGGCTGGCTCAGACGCAACGTAAACCACTTGTTAACCTTAACGACCCCGACCCGTGAACAAGTGTTAACGACGCTGGCACGCTTCCTGCTCCGCAACGCATGTAGGTCCTCGGAGGGCGCCCTTCTGTTCACCGATGGGACATCAGACGACAGATTGCGCGGAGCAGCATAGCATGAACCAGAATGGATCGATCACGCTGTTCCAATATTGGAACCGCCTGCGTGATGGACGCCCCGCCCCGAAGCGTTCGGAGGTCGAACCGGCCGACATCAAGTCGCTGCTGGCCGACACCTTTATCCTGGAACGTGACACGCGCGGACAGGCCGTATTCCGGCTGGCCGGCACGAGGCTTTGCGCCTGCTACGGCCGCGAGCTCAAGGGGTTTTCCTTTCCATCGCTGTGGCGCGAGAAGGACCAGCGGCTCGTCTCGCGCCTGATCCATGGCGTGTTCGAGCAGAAATCGGTCGTGCTCATCAGCTATGAGGGCTTCAGCCGCAACGGGCGCTCCAATAAGTTCGAACTGCTTGCCCTGCCGCTGGACGGCGGCGTCGAAAATCCGCGCTGCCTGGGCGTCATCAGCGCCGTGGAGAAACCCTTCTGGCTGGGTGCCGATCCGATCACCGATGCGTTGATCGATTCAATCCGCGTCATAGATCCGGAGAAGGAGCTTCTGAACAATCGCCCGGCGATCGATGTTCCCTCGCTTGTTCCCGATGAACTTGGGGCACCCGAGACGATCTCGGCGCTCGGCCGGGTGCGTCGCATCCGTCATCTCGTCGTCTTCGATGGCGGGCGCGAGGAATAGTCCGCTGTTTTTTGAGACCTGATGCACGTCGCCCAAAACTGCGCGGCGGTTTTGGCACCACGGCCTGCAAAAAGGAAAACGCTGGAGCGCCCGCTTTTCCCCTTTGTTAACCCGCTTTGTTGTACTTCTGTGATGAAGTTCCTCGCATCGGCGCGCGGGATGCCAAACGGGGTGTAGGCAGTCATGAGGTCAGCGGCGGTCGACTATGCGCCGTCCCAAGCTGAAAGGCGAAACTTTCAGCGCGTCCGGGTTAAAATTTACGGACGCTTCATGCTGGAAGACCGCACCGAACATCCCTGCCAGGTCGTCGACATGTCACCGGGCAATGTCGCGTTTCGCACCGACCGCATCGGCATGCCCGGCGAAAAAATCATCGCCTACATCGATCATATCGGCCGCATCGAAGGCGTCGTCACACGCACCCTGCAGGACGGTTTCGCAATGACCGTCATTGCGTCGGATCGCAAGAAGGACAAGCTGGCCGCGCAATTGACCTGGCTGGCCAACAAGCATGAACTCGACCTGCCGGAAGATCGCCGCCACGAGCGCGTCGCACCGCGCAATCCGACAAGCGTGCTGCAGCTCACCGACGGCCGCCAGTACCAGTGCCGCATCATCGACCTTTCGCTCTCCGGCGCCGCTGTCGAAATCGACGTCAAACCGGCGATCGGCATCCAGGTCATGCTTGGCACCATGCGCGGGCAGGTCGTGCGTCATTTCGAGGACGGCGTCGCCATCGAATTCGCTGTGATCCAGCGTCCCGAAACGCTTGATTCCGAATTCAACACGCCACGCGCCTGAGCAGGCCCGACAGCAACATTCCAGGAACCGGCCCTTGCGGCCGGTTTTTTGTTTTCGACGCCATGGCATGCTTCGGCCGCTGTTGGAGGGGCCTGGAAGCCCTCCGCCCCCGTCGTGAGGGGCCCCAATATCCAAACGAATTAATACTCAAATGATTCAAATTTTACGTTTATTCTATTGGACTTTTACTCAATATCTACTTCGCGCTTTTGCGTCAAATAAATCCACATGTGGCAATGTCTCCTTCGAACGGGGAGACTACAACAATGAAGAAAACGAGGGGCAAGCTGTTGCTGGCGGCAATGGCGATGCAGCTTTCCGCTTGGGGATCAGCATATGCCGCGGGACCGGCCTATATGCACACCGGCGGACGCACCACCCAGCCTGTTGGTCACTATGAGTTCTGCCAGCGCATTCCCGGCGAATGCAGCGAACGGACCCGCAGGGGTGCGCCGGTCGAACTGACCCGCAAGCTGTGGGCGACGATCGTCAACATCAACAATTCGGTCAACACCCGCATCAAGCCGCGCACCGACATGGAAAACTACGGTGTCGAGGAATATTGGGCCTATCCGGCCAATGGCTATGGCGATTGCGAGGATTACGCGCTGGAAAAGCGCCGCGAGTTGATGGATGTGGGCGTCCCCGCCGGCAATCTGCTGATGACGGTGGCGCGCCAGCCGAATGGCGACGGCCACGCGGTGCTGACCGTGCGCACCAGCCTCGGAGAATTCATCCTCGACAATCTTGAGACCAAGGTCCTGTCCTGGACGGACACCGACTACACCTATCTCAAGCGCCAGTCGGACCAGAATTCCGGCGTTTGGGTGACGATCAATGACGGCCGCTCCGACGCGGTCGCCAGCGTCCGCTAAAACAGAGCTCAAGCGCGCCGCGTGAATGCGAGGCGCTTCAGGAG
>NZ_RZPI01000250.1:0-7164 GCF_003998715.1 Mesorhizobium sp. M7A.F.Ca.CA.002.15.2.1 | reverse complement strand
GGATGTAATGGTGCGCCGCGCCGGAAACATGGCGATCAAGTGTCTCGCACAGCAGGCGACAGCGCTCGAAATCGGGCGCATAGCTTGCCGTCACGATGGCCGCCGTCGGTGTCTGCCGAAGCGGGCTTGGCTCGACAGCGGCACCTGGCACGAACCTGCTGTTCATTTGGTATCTCCCGCGGCTTCGGGCGCAAGCGAGAATTTCTGCCTGACGACGCGCAGCAGGAACAGCGGGTTGCCGACCACATAGCGGCGCCACAGGCGGCCCGGCTCGACAGCCAACCGGAACAGCCATTCGAGCCGCAGCCGGCGCATCCACAAGGGCGCGCGGGGCACCGCGCCGCTCAGGAAATCAAGCAACGCGCCGACGGCGATCGGCAGCGTGCAATGGCGCGCGTCGATATGGCGTTCGATCCACAATTCCTGGCGCGGCACGCCCATGGCCACGAGCAGCACGTCGGGCCGAAGCGCGGCAATCCGGTCGACGATTTCCTGCTCCTGCGAAGGGGGGAAATAGCCGTCATGGATCACCACGAACCGGTGCTGCACGGCCAGTGCCGCCAGCTTGACCGACGCCGCTTCTGCGTTGACGCGCGTCGCGCCGAGCAGCCCGACGGTCAGCGGCGTCGTCGAGGCCTGCAGGAAGGCCGGGACGAAATCGGTACCATTGAGATTGTCGGGAAACGGCGCCCCGTAGAGGAGCCTCGCCGCCAGATCGATGCCGATGCCGTCGGGCAGGATGAGGAAATCATCGAGTGCTTCGGCGAACACCGGGTCGGTATAGGCGATGTTGGCATTGTGGGCGTTGAGGAAACTGACCTTGGTGAAGCGCCGCTCGGCAATCAGCCGGTTCAGCAGGGCGATGGCATCGTTCCAGCGGACCGCAACCACCGGGATGCCAAGAATCGTCTTCAGCGTGTCGAGCCCGAACGCGGCGCGGGCGGAATGCATGTTCATGCAAACGCCTCCTGCCTGAGAGGGGCGAGCTTTTCGAGGCCGAGCCGGATGGCAGCGTCGAGCGCCTTGACCTGCGAGCCCCGGAACGCGCTGCCGTCAACGTCGCGGATGTCGGCCGCCGCAGCCTCGAGCGCCCTGGCGAAGGCAACGGGATCGTCGGTGACGACGCAATTGGAAGGACGGTGGTCGATGCCGCGCAGCGAACGGCTGGTGGCGACCGAAGGCAGGCCGAGCTCGAAGGTTTCGATGGTCTTCAACTGGACGCCGCTGCCGGCGGTGCTGATCAGCGGGATGACGGCACCACCGCGCACGAAAGCTTGCGCGTCGGGCACGCGGCCGACAAATTCGACACCCGGGTGCTTCGACGCGACGCCCGAAGGCATGTGGCCCGCAATGCGGATGCGGAAATCGGGCCGCAGATGCGGCACGACCTTGCCCAGGAACCAGTCGAGGCCGATGCGGTTCGGCTGCCAGGTCCAGGTGCCGATCAGGGCGGCGTCGCAATCGGTGCGGCGCGGGCTTTTCAGGGTTGGCGCCTGGGCACCGGTCACCAGCGGCAGCACCGCCGAGCGGTTGTCGGAGGCGACACCGAGTGCGGCGCGGTCTTCCTCGGCCAGGGTGAAGACGAAGCGCGCCCGGCGGCAGAGACGCTCTTCGACGGTCTTGAGCAGCCTCGCCTCGCGGCGAAACAGCAGGCGCTGGAAGAGACCGTCGGCGGCAGCGGCATTCTCCCGCGCCGAAAGATGCTCGACATTGTGGGCAACGAAGATCGAAGGCCGCTCAGCGAACAGCTTTTCGAAGGCCCCGGCGAACTGCACGGAATTCAAGACATAGCCGTCAAACGGTCCGGCACGCTCAATGGCAGCGAGAACATCGCTGTCGGACACGGCGCGCAGCTTGACCGACGCGAAGGTGAGGCCCGAAAGCAGCGCCTTGCCGACCCAGGCCAGCTTTTGCCGCGCGGAGGCATTTTCCGTGCGCACGTCGATCGCACCCAGCACCACGGTGTTTTCGGGGTCGGCCGCGGGCTTCCCCGGCCAGGTAAAGCCGATGACGGTGACGCGCGCGCCAGCGCGCCGCAAGGCAGCGATGATCGCAGCGTTGGCGATCTCGTAGCCCGAGGCGAGAGCGCCGTCGGGCACGATCGATGTGGCGAACAGCAGATGCATCTTACCTATCCAGTGGTGTAGCCGGTAGCAAAGTGCGGTGAACCCTTGATTAAGCCTGCACATTCGACGGCCGAAAGCCGCTGCCTGGCGGGCTTCTCCGTGCAAGGTGATTAACGAAACCTTATCAACCGTGGTGCTACCAGAGCCCAACTCACCATGTGGCTGGACACGGATGATCCCTTTGCCATCGGACGGTTCGGTATCGGTCGCGGGACGCACGCCGCGGCTTGACGTCGAGGCCGTCGAAGCCGTCGTCACCTTGCCGACCTTCAAGCGTCCCGAGCAGGTGCTGGAAACGCTGGCGTCGCTGCGCGCGCAGCAAACCGGCAGGCGCTTTGCCGTGATCGTCATGGAGAACGAAGCCGAGGCGCGGGCCGGCGCCAAGGCGGTGCTGCCGCTGTTCGAGCGGGGCGAAATGCCGGGCCTGGTGATCATCGCGCATGAGCGCGGCAATTGCAGCGCCTACAATGCCGGCTGGCAGACAGCCATCCTGCAATTCCCGAACTTCAGGCATCTGCTGGTCATCGACGACGACGAGATCGCCGATCCGCAGTGGCTGGAACGGATGTGCCTGGCTGCCGAAACGCTCGGCGCCGACATTGTCGGCGGCCCGCAGGTGCCCGTGTTTGCCGACCCCGCCCATGCGCGATGGGCAGAGCATCCGGTGTTCGCGCCGCCTTACCGGGAAACCGGACGCGTGCCGGCGCTCTATTCGTCGGGCAATCTTCTGGTCGGGCGCAACGTGCTGATCGCCATGGGTCCGCCCTTTCTCGATCTCAGATTCAATTTCATGGGCGGCGGCGATTCCGACTTTCTCAGCCGGTCGGTGCAAAAGGGCTTTGTGCTGGGCTGGTGCGCCGAGGCCAAGGTGCTGGAAACCGTTCCGGCGCGGCGTATCGAAGCCGACTGGATCCGCGCCCGCAGCCTGCGCAACGGCGTCATCTCGACACTGGTCGAAAAGAAGAAGCGCGCCGGCACGCCAATGGCCGGCGCCAAAGTGTTGCTGAAGAGCCTGGCACTGCTTGCCGCCTCGCCGTTTCGCGGCCTGATCCGGCTGGCGCGGACCCGATCGCCGGCGATCGCCATCTACCCCGTCCATGTGGCGCTGGGCCGCGTGCTGGCCGAATTCGGATATGCCAATGAGCAATACCGCCAGCCTGAGAAAAACTGAGCGCGCGCCGCTCGGCGACGCGTTCACGCGCGAAGGCGTGGCCACCGCCATTGCCGCGCTGCTGTTCACCGTCATCATGGTGTCGTTCCGGCCGTTCCAGCCGGGCGGCGCCGAACTCACCGGTCAAGGCGGCGACATCGTCAACCAGCTTGGCTTCGGTTCGCTCGGCGCCATGTCGATCTTCTCGCTGATGGCCTTTGCCGATCCGCGCGTGGTGCGCTCGCTGCTGAGCCCATCCTGGGTGTTGATGCTGGGCTTCTTTTTCCTCTCGGTGATCCTGTCGACCGATCCGCCTTCGGCCATGCGCGCCGCCTCCTTCACGCTGATCGGCATCCTGACGATGGCGACGATCCTGGTGCTGCCGCGCGACGCCGAGGCCTTCTCGAAGGTGATCATCTTCACCGCCGTCGTGGTCATGGGCCTTTCCTATCTCGGCCTCATCGTCTTTCCGCACGAGGCGATGCACACAGCCGACTCGCAGGAGCCCGAACATGCCGGCCTGTGGCGCGGCGTGTTCACCCACAAGAACATTGCCGGGCCGGTCATGGCCTGCCTCAGCTTCGCAGGCCTCTATCTCTACCGGCGCGGGCAGCGCTACTGGGGCGCCGGGATCTTCCTCGCGGCGATGATCTTCATGCTGCACACCGGCTCCAAGACGACAGCCGGCCTGGTGCCGTTCTCGATCCTGATCGTCATGTTCCCGAGCCTGATAGGCATGCGGCTCGGCACGCCGATCCTGTTTGCGCTGGCCATCATCGCCACGGCTGTCGGCACGCTGGGCATCGTCTTCCTGCCGCCTGTGAAACATCTGGCGGCGATCTATTTCCCCGGCATGACCTATACCGGCCGCACGACGCTGTGGGAGTTCGCCGGCAGCATGCTGGCGAAGAAGCCATGGACCGGCTACGGCTATGAGAGCTTCTGGGGCACGCCGCTCTTGCTCAACCAAGACCAGCCATTCGACCGGCCCTGGGACATCAGGACCATCGTGCACGGCCATGACGGCTATCTCGACATCGCCGTGCTGATGGGCATTCCGGCACTATGCGTGGCGGTCTACACCTTCCTCATCGCGCCGCTGCGCGACTACATGCGCATTCCGTTGCGCAGGGAAAACATCTTTCTCGGCGACTTCTTCATGATGGTGGTGCTGTTCACGGCGCTTAACGCTTTCCTCGAAAGCTTCTTCTTCCATCGCGGCGACCCGGTCTGGCTGTTCTTCGTGCTCGGCGTGCTCGGCCTCAGGCAAGTGTCGCTGCGGCCAATCGCGGTGCGCGATCCCGATCGCGGCTCGCGATCCTGATGGGGCTTCCCCAGGGAAGCGCCATCGTCTATGTGAAGGCCTTCCTCTGGAGGGCTTTCGATGACGATCAGGCTTGTTCTCGCCGGCTGCGGCAATATGGGCTACGCCATGCTCTCGGGCTGGCTGAAATCCGGCAAGCTCGCGCCGTCGGCGGTTTTCGTGGTCGAGCCCAATGCCGATCTGCGCAATCGCGCGGCAACGCTGGGCTGCGCGACATCAGCCGATGCCGGTAGCATACCGGCCGATGCCCTGCCCGATCTCGTGGTCATCGCGGTGAAGCCGCAGGTGATCCGCGACGTCACGGCCGCCTACAAGCGCTTCGGCGACGGCCGCACCACCTTCGTCAGCATCGCCGCCGGCACGCCTGCCGCCACCCTCGAGGAAATCCTCGGCAACCGCGCGCCGATCGTGCGCTGCATGCCCAACACGCCCGCGGCGATCGGCAAGGGCATGATGGTGGTGTTCTCCAACAAGCTCGTGTCCGATGACACCAAGCGTTTCGTCGCCGACCTTTTGTCGGCGAGCGGCGAAGTGGCCACCATCGACGATGAGGGCCTGATGGATGCGGTGACCGCCGTGTCCGGATCGGGGCCGGCCTATATCTTCCATTTCATCGAAGCGCTGACGGTTGCCGCCGAGAAGGCCGGTCTGCCGACGGCGACCGCCAAGCTGCTCGCCATGCAGACCGTCTATGGCGCCGCCTCGCTCGCCGCCGAAAGCGGCGAGGAACCGGGCGTGCTGCGCCAGCAGGTCACCAGCCCCAACGGCACGACGGCCGCGGCGCTGGCCGTTCTGATGGGCGAGGACCGGCTGACCAATCTGCTGACGCAAGCGGTGGAGGCTGCGCGGCTGCGGTCGGTCGAACTGGGGAGATAAATCCTCAGTTTGTCCCGTACAGCATCTCATCCTGCAGCCGGCGCAAGGCGAACAGCCTCGTCGTCTGGTCGGGCGACGCATTATCCGCCGTCAGCAATTCGCCTTTCGTGACCGGTTTCAGCACCTTGCCGCCCTCGAGCAGGCCGACCGGCACGGCGCGCTGGGCGCGGGCTTCGCCGACGGTCATCGTCCAGGAGCGGTAACAAGTCTCGCCGATCGCATCGAAGGTCTCGCCGGCGACTAGGTCGCGCTTGGCAACGGCGCAGACTTCGGCCACGGGCCGCGGCAACGGCACCATGTCGGGCTTGCCGAAAAGCACGATGCGGGCTGCGGTCAGCGGCACTTCCAGCGACGTCAGATGATAAGGCCGGAACAGGCTGTAATAGGGGCCGTGCCCGATATGCAGATCGTCCATGCGCTCGATGATGCGCGGATGCGTCGCCTCGACGATGACGAAGACGCCGGGCGCGACGCCCTTGCCGACCGTGTAGTCGACGACGCCTTTCTTCGTGAGCAGACCGCCATCCTCGCGCGGGATGAGCACCTTGGCGAGGTCGTCGCGATCGGCCCTGGGGCCGTGCATGCCGGGGACGTCCGGCACCAGCCCGGTGGCGTTGGCGATGGCGCACATCTCGACCATGGTCTTGGAGCCGTCGACGAACTCGACCAGCATGCGCGGGTTCATGTTGCGGCGGATCGCTTCGGCGCGATAATCGTCCGGTACGGCATCGTGGTTGAGCGGGTTGTTCTTGCCCTTGCCGGCCGACACGATGGTCAGCCCGAGCGCCGACGCAAACTCGATCAGTTCCATGCAGCTCGACGGCTCGTCGCCCGCACCCACCGAATAGACGACGCCAAGCCGGTCGGCCTGCTGCTTGAGATAGCAGCCGATGGTGACGTCGGCCTCGACGTTCATCATCACCAGATGCTTGCCGTGCTCCATCGCCATGAGGTCGAAATCGGCGGCGACGCCCGGCTTGCCGGTGGCGTCGATGACGACGTCGATCAGCGGATTGGTGACCAGCATCTCGTTGGATGTGACGGCGATTTTTCCCGCCTCGATTGCCGCGGTGACTTTCGAGGCGGTGTCGGCTTCGACCGCCATGGCTTCGTCGCCATAGGCGATACGGATAGCGTCGCGCGCGGTGTGCGGGCGGCGCGTCGAGACGGCGCAGACCGAAATGCCCGGCATCAGCATGCCCTGCGTGACCAGATCGGTGCCCATTTCGCCCGAACCGATGACACCGATGCGCACCGGGCGGTTCTCGGCGGCACGCTTGGCGAGATCACGGGCAAGCCCGGTCAGGGCGACGTTGGTCATGCAGGAATGTCCACAGCTTCGTGATTTGGGGTCGGATAGCAGGGAATGGGTTCTATTTGCCAACGAAACCCGGTCGCGACCGGCAATTTCCCACGAAATCGTCTCGGAAGGCACGTCCGCCGGGGCTCGATTCGCCGAAGCCCAACCAATTGACATTGCAGCGGACAACCCCAATAAAACATTCGTTTGTCAACAAAGGCAAATGTTCACCGACGCGACAGTCGGGAAGCATTCGCCTCTGGGCAAATTGGGGAGTGTCTTTGCGCCACGGCGTCAAAGGCTGGATGGAGCATCATTGCGAGGCGTCGAGCGAAGGCTCGCGGCTCCAGGGGAGGAAAAATGGATACTGTTCTCGCGGGCCTAAAAG
>NZ_RZPI01000024.1:0-20654 GCF_003998715.1 Mesorhizobium sp. M7A.F.Ca.CA.002.15.2.1 | reverse complement strand
CACTTCCGACAGCGCGCCCAGCGCGCCGGCGGCGAACACCGAATAGAGCAGGAACTGGCCGAGCGTGCCTGGCGATATCGAGCCTTCGAGCACGTCGCGCGAGCCGAACCACAGCACCGCCACGACGGACGAGAAGATGGTGAAAATGGCGAAGAAGGTTAAGAAGGAGCGCGCGAAGATCGAGGAGCGTGCCGCCTCGAAAGCAGCTTCCACCGCAGCCGAGAAATGCCCGGTGACCAGCTTCTCATTGGTGAAGGCCTGCAGCGTGCGCACCGCGCCGATCTGCTCGCTGGCATAGGCGGTGGCATCGGCCAGCGTATCCTGCGCCTGACGTGATTTGCGCCGCACCGAACGGCCGAAGGCGACCAGCGGCAGCACGATCACGGGTATTGCCGCGATGACCAGGCCGGACAGTTTCGGGCTGGTGATGACCATCATCCCCACCGCGCCAAGGCCGAGGATGACATTGCGCAGCGCCACCGAGGCCGTCGCTCCGACCGCCGACTTGACCTGCGTCGTGTCGGCGGCAAGCCGCGACACGATCTCGCCCGACTGGGCGGTGTCGAAGAAGGCAGGCGACAGCGTCGTCACATGGGCAAACACATCGCGCCTGATATCGGCGACGACGCGCTCGCCCAGCGTGATGACGAAATAGTAGCGGCCGGCCGATGCTGCCGCCAGCAGGGCGGCCATAGCCACCAGCGCTGCGAAATATTCGGCAATGAAGGTCGTGCTGGACGACGAGAAGCCATGATCGATCATGCGACGCACCGCCAGCGGCAGCGCCAACGTGGTTGCCGCCGCGATAACCAGCGAGATAATGGCGCCGACGACCAGCGTGCGGTAGTGCGTGATGTAGGGGAACAGGCGCCTGAGCGGCTTGAGCGAACGCCGGCGCTCGTCTGCGCTGGTGATTTGCGCCATCCCGATGTTTCCTCCAGCCGTCCTTGGGGTCTGCGCCTCAATATGCGCTTGCCGCGGCCTTGTGATTCAATTCCGGCTGATGTATAGGCTCGCCGACCGTTTTAGAAGCCGTGGCTCCTCAATAGCTGCGGCTTCGAGTTTTAAAAAGGGGCGCATCGACGCAGGCTTATGCCCGTCGCCAGCGCCGGCAAGCCAGGAACCGAACCATGAAGACCGACATCCATCCCGATTACCACACCATCAAGGTCGTCATGACCGATGGCACCGAATACACGACCCGTTCGACCTGGGGCAAGGAAGGCGATACGATGAACCTCGATATCGACCCGACCACCCACCCGGCTTGGACCGGCGGCCAGCAGACCCTGCTCGACCGCGGCGGCCGCCTGTCGAAGTTCAAGAAGCGTTTCGAAGGTTTCGGCATCTAATTGCATGTCGCCCAAAAGTGCGAAGCGGTTTTGGGATAACGACTTGCATCAAGTAAGAACTTAAGCCAAACGAGCTTTCACAGATCGAAAACCCGCCCTGTGGCGGGTTTTTTGTTGCGGCGCGGTCCTACTCGGCCAGCAATTCCCTTAACGCCATGCGCTTGTAGGCGGCGACCAGCCTGTCGCCCTCCTGCCGCTCAACCGAGATCGCCAGCCGCATGGCGGCCTCGCCCATCTGCCAGACCAGAAACGCCGTGGTTTCCAGTGTCGCCGGATCGGCTGCCGGCCGCAGCCGTTTCAGCACCGCGCTGAGGAATTCGGCGTTGGCACGGCTGTCGGCGAGTTCGAGCTGGCGCAGCGCCTTGTCAGCCTGCGTGCCCGACCAGATGTCGCGGATCACCGGCTCGGCCAGGAACAGCCGGTAATAGATGTCGACCAACTCTGAAAACGCGGACTGCAGGCCTTCGGCGTCGCTGATGCCAGCCAGTGCTGCCGAAATGCAGGACTGGCTTTCGGCGGTGTAGCGCTCGGCCAGCGCCCAGATGATCGCCCGCTTGTCCGGAAAGAACTGGTAGAGCGACCCGATCGACACCCCAGCGCGCTCCGCCACCTCACCCATGCGCATGGCATCGCTGCCTTGCTCGGCGATCAGCGCCGAGGCAGCCGCCAGCATGCGCTCGACCCGCTCGCGGCTGCGCTGCTGGCTCGGCGCCCGACGCGGTGAAGCAGCCTGCTTCTGTGCGGAAACGGGGGTTGCCGCGTCTTCCATACCTGACTCCAAATGCCGCCAAAATCACTTGACTCGAAAAATACGAGGGTTTATCACGTTTTGCAAATGTGAGGATTAATCACGTTTATGCGGAGGAAAGCACAATGGGCATCTGGAGCAACTGACATGATCGCGAAACTTCTTCCCACTCTCATCTTCATTGCCGCACTTGGCTCAGGCGTCGTCGGCGGCGTCTTCTTTGCTTTCTCCAGCTTCGTCATGCCGGGCCTCGCCCGCATGCCAGCCGCAAGCGGCATTGCCGCGATGAATTCCATCAACGTCACAGCGGTGACGCCGCTGTTCATGACAGCACTGTTCGGCACGGCTCTCGTCTGCATCGTTGTCGCCATCGGTGCGGTGATCGGCTGGAACCAGCCAGGCTCGCTCTGGCTGGTTGCCGGCAGCCTGCTCTATCTCATCGGCATCGTGGTGGTGACGATGATCTTCAACGTCCCGCTCAACGATGCGCTCGCCGCCCTCGATCCGGCCAGCAGCAATGGCGCAAGCCTGTGGTCGCGCTACCTCGACGAGTGGGTGATGTGGAACCATGTCCGCACCATCAGCGGCATAGCCGCGCTGGCATCCTTCTGGTTCGCCGCGCGTTGAAAAGGATGGATGGAGCCACCGATGAAGGATCAATATTCGAATATGGCCTTCGGCATGGCAATCGGAGTTGGTGTCGGTGCCGCGGTCGGCACCGCTCTGGATGACCTTCCGATGGGCGTCGCCGCGGGTATTGCGATTGGCGCCGCCTTCGGAGCGTGGCGACGCAAGTGACGGCAGCGCCGGCGGCCTCTACGCCTTTGTCTTCCGATCGGAATGACCGAGGTCGCGGTCCGGATCAATGACATCGCGGACCAGTTGCTTCAGCTTGGCCGCGTCCGGAAAACCGCCGTCGCGCTTGCGATCCCAGACAAGCACGTCATTGCAGGAAATGGTGAAGATGCCGCCGGTGCCCGGCACCAGCGTTACTTCGCCGAGGTCCGTGCCGAAGGTCGACAGCAGCTCCTGCGCCATCCAGCCGGCGCGCAACAGCCATTGGCACTGCGTGCAGTAGGTGATGCGGATGGCGGGGAGCACTCTCTCGCTCATGCCGGGCTGAGCTCCGCTCATGCCGCGCTGAGCTTGGCCATGGTCTCGTCGTCGACTTCGAAGTTGGCGTAGACGCTCTGCACGTCGTCGTCGTCCTCGAGCGTGGCGACCAGTTTCATCAGCGACTGTGCCCGCTCCTCGTCGACCGGAACGTTGTTCTGCGGCCGCCAGATCAGCTTCACCGATTCTGCCTCGCCGAGCGAGGTTTCCAGAGCCTTCGACACCTCACCGAGATTCTCGAAGGCGCAATAGATGGTGTGGCCTTCCTCGTCGGTTTCCACGTCGTCGGCGCCGGCTTCGATTGCCGCTTCCATGACCTTGTCGGCGCTGCCGGCCGATGCCGGATAATAGATCTCGCCGACGCGGTCCCACATGAAGGAAACCGAGCCCGTTTCGCCCATCGCGCCGCCGGCCTTGGTGAAGGCAGCACGCACATTGGACGCCGAGCGGTTGCGGTTGTCGGTCAGCGCCTCGACAATGACAGCGACGCCGCCCGGGCCATAGCCCTCATAGCGCACGGCTTCGTAATTCTCGGCATCGCCCATCGAGGCCTTGTTGACGGCGCGCTGGATGTTGTCCTTCGGCATCGACACCGCCTTGGCGTTCTGGATCGCCAGGCGCAAGCGCGGGTTCATCGATGGATCGGGCGTCCCGCTCTTGGCGGCGACGGTGATTTCGCGCGCCAGCTTGGAAAACATTTTAGACCGCACCGCATCCTGGCGGCCCTTGCGGTGCATGATGTTCTTGAACTGTGAATGGCCAGCCATGGCACCCCTGTCGTCTTCTCGGCTAGAGCATCGCGAAGCGAAGTGATCTGACCTCGTCTTCCGCAATGCCCGAATTCAAAATTTCAGAGCGTCCCAGGTGCACCTCTTGGAAGCACGGCGTTCTCTGTCGGAATGGCCGGCTTATAGATAAATCGGCTCAATTCGTCCAGCCGCACCGCGCATGCGGCGCAAGACGTGACCTGCTGCGGCCGCTCACGCCTCGAGGTCCGACTTCAGTCGGTCGATGATGCTGAGCGCATGGCCGGCATACTGGCTGATCCAGCGGTCGTGGATCTGCTTGATCGGCAGCGCGTTGAGATGGTTCCAGCGCTCGCGGCCGTCGCGCCGCGCAACGATCAGGTCGGCCTCCTCCAGCACCTTCAGATGCAGCATGACCGTGCAGCGATCGATATCGGGAAAGGCCTCGCACAGCATGCCGGTCGTCTTCGGCGCGTCCTTCAGCTGATCCAGCATTTCGCGCCGGCGCGGATGCGCCAGCGCCTTGAAAACATTGTCGTCTTGCGATCTGCTTGACATGTTATGTTTATATAACGTATCTTTGGACCGATCAAGGGAAGGAGCTGTGGATATGTCACTTGGATTCAGTGTTTCCGGACGCATCGGCAAGCCGGTCGCCGACGTCTTCGACGCAGTCGTCAATCCGAAGAAACTGAGCGGCTATTTCACCACGATCGGCGGCGCCAGCGCCCCGCTGGAAGCCGGCGCCGGCGTCGTCTGGTGGGGCAAGGTGCCGGTTGAGGTCGACGAAGTGGTCAAGGACCGCCGCATCGTGCTGCGCTGGGATGCCACCGATGAGGACGGCAAGCCGGCCTACAAAACCCGCATCGAGATGAACTTCGAACCGCTGGACGATGGCGGCACCTTCGTCACCATCGCCGAGAGCGGCTGGCAGGAAGGCGCGGTCGGCCTGAAGAAGTCCTACCTCAATTGCGAGGGCTGGTCGCAGATGCTGGCCTGCATGAAGGCCTATGTCGAGTACGGCATCAATTTGCGCGACGGTTACTACCGCAGCGAGATGAAAGGCGAACCCGCCAACGAGACCAATGTTTGAGCGACCCGACATCTGAGCAACCAGAAGGAAGAGGAGGCCTTTGCGATGAAGAAAGTAACGCCATTCCTGATGTTCGAGGGCAAGGCCGAAGAGGCAATGACCCTCTATTGCGAGACCATTCCCGGCAGCAGCGTCCTCGACGTCACGAATTACGGCCCCGGCGAAGACGGTCCGCAAGGAACGGTCAAACTAGCGCGGGTGTCGATCGCCGGCCTGGAAGTCATGGTCTTCAACAGCCCCGTCCACCATGCATTCACCTTCACGCCATCGGTGTCGCTGTATGTGGACTGTTCCTCCGAGGATGAACTGAACCGAATTGTCGAGACGCTGGGCAAGGATGGCGCGTTCCTGATGCCATCGGACAATTACGGCTTCAGCCGCCGTTTCGCATGGCTAAACGACAGGTTCGGGGTCTCCTGGCAGATCAATCTCGCATGACTGGTCTGTGCAAGGGCGACCACCCTGCTGCTCTTGCCTCAATGCCCGCCGCCCGGCTTCTTGCGCCGCCGCGCCAGCATGTTGAGCCCCTCGACCAATGCCGAAAAGCCCATCGCCGCATAGATGTAGCCCTTGGGCACATGGTAGCCCATGCCGTCGGCGATCAGTGTCATGCCGATCATCAAAAGGAAGCCCAGCGCCAGCATGACAATGCTCGGGTTTTTGGCGATGAAGTTGGCCAGCGGCCCGGCCGCCAGCATCATCACGCTCACCGCCACGATCACGGCGATGTACATGATGGCGATCTCGTCGGTCATGCCGACGGCGGTGATGATCGAATCGATCGAGAAGACCAGGTCGAGCAGCAGGATCTGGAAGATCGCGCCGGCGAGGCTGATCTGCAGCGTCTCGCCCATCATCGTATCCTTGTGGTCGTCGGGATCGACCGTGTGATGGATCTCCTTGGTCGCCTTCCAGACCAGGAACAGGCCGCCGGCGATCAGGATCAGGTCGCGCCAGGAAAAACCATGGCCGAAGGCCGTGAATACCGGCGTGGTCAGCTGGACGATGATCGAAATGGTGGCCAGCAGCACCAGCCGCATGATCAGCGCCGCCGAGATGCCGAGCCGGCGGGCACGGGCCCGTTGTGCTTCCGGCAGCTTGTTGGTCAGGATCGAGATGAAGATCAGATTGTCGATGCCGAGCACGACCTCGAGCACAATCAGCGTCAGCAGCGCGACCCAGGCGGTTGGATCGGACACAAATTGAAAATGCGGCGCCAGGAATTCGATGAGCTGCATGGAGGTCGTCCCCTCTTTTAACGATCTAGAGCAGTGTCGCCGGCAGTTAGGTACTAAGCGTGCCTATATCAATGTCATGACCAGAAGGACGGTGCGGTTTCCTCCAGCCGCGGGCCGCGACGAAACGGCGCGATCCGCTCGGTCAGCCCGGTGCGGTCGGAAATATCGACGCCGACGCCGCACAAGGTCGCCGGTCCGGTCGCCGCTTCGAAGCGGCCTTTCGGCACTTTCGACAGGAACCGGTTGAGCGGCTCCTCCTTGTCCATGCCGAGCGAGGAATCATAGTCGCCGCACATGCCGGCGTCGGACATATAACCGGTGCCGCCATTGAGGATCTGGTGATCGCCGGTCGGCTGGTGGGTATGGGTGCCGACGACGAGGCTGGCACGGCCGTCGACGAAATGCGCGAAGCACATCTTTTCCGAGGTCGCCTCGGCGTGGAAGTCGATGATCACGGCATCCGCCTGCTCGCCGAGCGGACAGGCGGCAAGCTCGCGTTCGCCGGCCTGGAAGGGATCGTCGAGTTCGGGATGCATGAACACCCGGCCCATGATGTTGGCGACCAGCACGCGCGCGCCGCTCCTGGCGATGTAGACGCCGGAGCCGCGCCCGGGCGTGCCCTTGGGAAAGTTCGAGGGGCGCAGGAAGCGCTCTTCGCGCGGCGCGAAGGCGAGTGCGTCGCGCTGGTCCCAGACATGGTTGCCGGTTGTGACGACATCCGCACCGGCCGCGATCGTCTCGCGAAAGATATCTTCGGTGATGCCGAAGCCGCCGGCGGCGTTCTCACCGTTGACGATGACGAAATCGAGTTTGAAGTCGGAGATCAAGCCGGGCAGTTGTTCCCACACCGCCGTCCGTCCCGTCTTTCCAACCATGTCACCGAGGAAGAGAAGTCTCATATGATCCCGCACCGAAGGTCAGCGAAGCAAAAGCTGCATGACGTCTGTGAAAGATCATGCGTCCTTTTATCTACAATTTTGACGCGAAGCGGCGCAACCCGCTCTCGGTCAGTATTTCCGGAATGACGACGTCATGTTCCTCATCCGGCACCATTGCCACCTCCTGGCAGTCGAAGGCGATGCCGACCAGCCGCGGCGGCTGTCCCTTGTCGATCAGCTTGGCGATGGCGCGGTCGTAATAGCCGGCACCATAGCCGATGCGATGGCCGCGCGCATCGAAGGCGGCGAGCGGCACCAGCATCACCGAGGGGTCGAGCACTTCTGCTTCTTCATGCGGGCCGACCGTGCCGAAACCCATCTCGACCATCGGCGCGCCGCGCACCAGTTCGCGAAAGACGATCGTGGTTTTGTCGAGAATGGCCGGCAGGCAAAGCCGCGCGCCCCTTTCGCGCAAGGCAAACATCAGCGGCCTGACGTCGACTTCCGAGCGCATCGGCCAGAAGCCGGAAACGATCTGGCCCGGCTCAATGTGGAGGTGATCGCGTGCCGTCTCTGCCATTTCAAGCGCGACCTCCACCCGCCAGAATTCGTCGAGCGCATCGCGGCGTCCGAGGGCCTCGCGGCGAAGCTGCTTTTTGAGGTCTTTGAGAGAGGTCATGCAGTCAGGGTAGAAAAGGTCAGATCTGGATGGAGTGTTGGGAGCGACGTTTTCCACCGCAATCATCCACCGAAATGCGGGACGCGTGGCAATAAGTGACGATCCACACAACCGGTGGAGAGAGCGATCCCGGGAACCTACAAAGTAGGTGGGCGCCGTGTGAGAAAACCCACGGGTCTTCCCAGGGACAGCTCCCTAAGGATCGTTAAGGCCCCGGGGAAAATGTTCTCCTGCCGGGAAGCACAGACCGTCCCGCCCAATATAGGCTGCCGGCCGGCTAAGCGCCAGTGAGACGGGCACTCTTTCCGTGTTGGTTCAGGCCCTCGCGCCGCCAACACCTCACCCTTGCACAGGCACGGCCTCGTCCTTACGGTCGCGATGACCAACCGAGGAGCAAGAATGCGTTTCGAAGGCACGGCGGCCTATGTCGCCGACAAGGATCTGATGGTGGCCGTCAATGCGGCGATCGCGCTGGAGCGGCCCTTGCTGGTCAAGGGCGAGCCCGGCACCGGCAAGACGGAACTGGCCCGCCAGGTGGCGGCTGCACTCGGCCTCGACCTCATCGAATGGCACGTCAAGTCGACGACGCGGGCGCAGCAGGGCCTGTACGAATATGATGCCGTCTCGCGGCTGCGCGACAGCCAGTTGGGCGACGAGCGCTTCAACGACATCAGGAACTACATCAAGCGCGGCAAACTCTGGGAGGCTTTCGCCGCCGGCAAGAAGGTCGTGCTCTTGATCGACGAGATCGACAAGGCCGACATCGAATTCCCAAACGATCTCCTGCAGGAACTCGATCGGATGGAGTTCTTCGTCTACGAGACCGGCGAAACCATCCGCGCCGCCGTCAGGCCGATCGTCATCATCACCTCCAACGACGAGAAGGAGTTGCCGGACGCGTTCCTGCGCCGCTGCTTCTTCCATTACATCCGCTTTCCCGACGTCGACACGCTGCACAGAATCGTCGACGTCCACTATCCCGGCATCAAGCAGAACCTGGTTCGGGCAGCCCTCACCCAGTTCTACGAGATCCGCGAAGTGCCGGGGCTGAAGAAAAAACCGTCGACCTCCGAGGCGCTCGACTGGATCCGCCTGCTGGTCGCCGACGATATCGCGCCCGAGGATCTGCGCGCCGACCCGAAGAACGCGTTGCCCAAGCTGCATGGCGCATTGCTGAAGAACGAACAGGATGTCCATCTGTTCGAGCGGCTTGCCTTCATGGCGCGCAGGCAAGGGTGAGGCGCCGGGCACTTGCTACGATCGAGCTTCGCTTGCGCCCTGAGCACGATGACGGTCCCTTGCCTCTTGCGGCGCGACGTTTCTGGGGCCGAAGACGACGAAGCTGATGACGGCAAGGGCAAGAACGCCGATCCCGCTATAGAGCATGACCCAGCCAAAACCGTTGACCAAGGCGGCATGCGCAAGCGCGCCGGACGGGTCGAGGGTCGCCAGCCTGGGCGAATATTGGGAGAGGCCATCGAGATTTCCGGTGGCGATCTTTTCCGCCAACGCGCGCAATTCGTCCGGGTCAAGGGCCGTGCCCAATGCGGTTTTGAGATAGGAAGCAATTCCCTGCGTCAACAGCAGGCCCAGCACCGCGATGTTGATGGCGAGCGTGATCAGCCGCGCGCTGATATCGATGCCCGAAGCCATGCCGGCGCGATCCGGCGACACCGAACCCGTCGTGGTGTTGGTGGTCGGTGAGTTGGTGAGGCCGATACCGATACCGGCGATCAGCGTACCGGGCAGCATGGTCAGCCAGCTGGCTCCCTCAAGGCTCGAACCTATCCTCATGGCGATAAAGCCGACCCCCAATGTCAGCAACCCGAGCGGGATCGCCACCCGCGCCTGATAGCGGGCGCGCAGGCGCTCGGCGGTCGAGGACATCAGCATCAAGGGAAGCGTGTAGACGAGCAGCAGCAGGCCGGTCGTGGTGCTGTCGTAGCCGAGCACACCCGAAAAATAGATCGGCAGATACATGATGAACGGCCAATAGCTGAAATTCATGCCGATGCCGCCCATGATCGCTCCCGAAAATTGACGGATCCGGAACACCGAGAAATCGAACATCGGATAGGGGCTGATCTTCTCGGCAACGAGGAACGCGGCGAAGGCCAGCACGGCAGCACTTGCCACGCCGATGCGGGCACCAGAGCCGAGATCGGCCCCTTGCGTGATCAGATAGGAGAAGCCGAACACCGCGAACGAGAGCGTCAGGATACCGGCACGGTCAAGCTTCTGGGCATTGTGGTCGCGTGATTCGGTGACACCGGCACCGATGAAGACCAGCGCAAGGATGGCAAGCGGCACATGGATGAGGAACACCCACTGCCAGCTCGAGAACGCGACGATCAATCCACCGATGGCGGGACCAAAGCCAAGCCCGATCCCCGAGACGACGCTCCAGGCCACAAAAGCCTTGCCGCGTTCGCTGCCGTCCTGAAACTGGTGGGACAAGACGGCCACGCTGCAAGTGAACATCGCCCCTCCCGCCAGGCCTTGCAGGAAGCGTGCAATGATGAGGAGCGAAGCGCTCGGCGCGAGGCCGCACAGCAGTGAGGCCAGCCCGAAGGCGATGGTGGCGATCACCATCACCCGTTTGCGGCCGAAGCGGTCGGCCAGCGTTCCTGTCGCCATCAGCACCGTGGTGCAGGCAATGGTGTAGGCGTTCATGATCCATTGCAGATCCTTGAAGTCGGCGGCGAGCACGCTTTCCAGTTTCGGAAGGATCACCGGGACGCTGGAGATTTCGAGGCCGAACAGCAGCGAGGCAAGGCAGGCCCCGGCAAGCGCAACGGTGTTTCGGTCGATTTGAAACGTCATGTCGATCACTTTCTGTCGAAGCATTCTGGAACCGGGCTGGCTCTTCAAACTGCGGTCGAGATGACATAGACGAGGCTTTACTATGAAAAAAGACTATGCATTTCTATTTCAGAGATAACAAAATGGAATGACGGAGATGGCCAGTCTCGATGTCGATGCCGTGCGCACTTTCGTCATGGTGGCCGACCTGCAGAGCTTCACCCGGGCGGCTGCAGCACTTGGCAGCACCCAGGCGACGATCAGCGTCAAGTTGCGGCGGCTCGAGGAAAAGCTCGGCGCACGTTTGATCGAACGAACCCCGCGCCGCGTGGCACTGTCGGAAAGGGGGGCTGTCTTCCTGCCCGTGGCCCGCGAATTCCTTGCCGCCCATGAACGCGCCGTCGCGGAATTTTCCGCGGCGCCATGTCGGCTTGCGCTCGGCTTCGTCGATCATGTCGCGGGGCCTGAGCTTTCCACGCTGATCGCCCAGCTTCATGCCCACGATCCGTCGCTCGCGCTCAACATACGGATCGATACCAGCTCCATGCTGGAAGAAGCTTTCGATCGCGGCGAACTCGATGCGGTGATTGTGCACCAGGAAGATGACAGTCGACGCGGTGAAGCTTTGTCGCGCACCCACTATGGCTGGTTCGCGGCACCTGGCTTCGAATGGCGACCAGGCACGCCCCTGCGCCTGGCTCTTTTAAGCACCAGATGCAATTGCCCGGACCGTATGAGAGCGGTCGAAGCGCTGGACCGGGCAGGCATCGCCTGGAATGAGGCTTTCGTCGGCGGCGGCGGCGCTGCCGCCAACATCGCGGTATCGGCGGGCTTTGCCCTTTCCGCCCTCGCTTACCGGGTTGTGCCCCCGGGCTTGATCGAGGTGGGCCGCAAACTCGGCCTGCCACCAATTCCCCCGTCCGAGATCGTTTTGCAGTCGCACGCTCTGCCGCCGCGGGCGCGGGAGGCGCTGCACATGCTCGCGACCGCTTTTCGCGAATATAATTCGCCTGCCGAATAGGCAAGGGTGTTCCTGATCCCGATTCTATTGGTATGGATCGGGTTCCAGACTTCAGAGGGAACGAAATGTCCGAGATAATCGTCCGCCCGCTCGCGCAGTCCGACCACGCCGATTGGCGGCGCCTGTGGACCGACTATCTCACCTTCTATGAGACGAAGCTGCCGGAAGAGGTCTACGCCGTCACCTGGAAGCGGCTGTTCACTCCGGGCGAATTCGAGCCAAAAGGCTTCATCGCCACACTGGACGGCAAGGCGGTCGGTCTCACGCACTTCCTGTACCACCGCTCCGGCTGGTCGGAGAAAAACAACTGCTATCTGCAGGATTTGTTCGCCGACCCGGATGTGCGCGGCAAGGGGATCGGCGCCGCCCTTATCAACGCAGTGAAGGAAGAGGCGGCAAAGATCGGCGTCAAGAATGTCTACTGGATGACGCACGAGACCAACGCCACCGCGCGCAAGCTTTACGACCACGTCGCCCGCCGCACGGGCTTCATCGAGTATGATTTGCTGTAACCGGCCATGTTCATCCCCTTCTTCCTTGAACTGAAGGCTGCACGCGTTCCCGTCTCGCTCAGGGAATATCTGTCGCTGCTCGAAGGGCTGGAAGCCGGGTTGGTCGACTACGACGTCGAAGGTTTTTATTACCTCGCCCGCGCCGCCCTGGTGAAGGACGAGCGCCACATCGACCGCTTCGACCAGGTGTTCGCGCATGTCTTCAAGGGCATTGAAGCGCTGGGCGGACCGGACGCGCTGGACGTCGCCAATATCCCCGAGGAATGGTTGCGCCGCCTCGCCGAAAAGCACCTGACCGACGAGGAGAAAAAACTGGTCGAGGCGCTCGGCGGGTTCGAAAAGCTGATGGAGACTTTGAAACAGCGACTCGAGGAGCAAAAAGGTCGCCACCAGGGCGGCTCGAAATGGATCGGCACCGGCGGAACCTCGCCATTCGGCGCCTATGGCTACAATCCCGAAGGCGTGCGCATCGGCCAGCATGAAAGCCGCAACCGCCGCGCGGTGAAGGTCTGGGACAAGCGCGAGTTCAGGAATTTCGACGATGCCGTCGAACTCGGCACCCGCAACATCAAGATCGCGCTGAAACGCCTGCGTCGCTGGGTGCGCGAGGGCGCCGAGGAAGAGTTCGACCTGCCCGGAACCATCCACGCCACGGCCGAACACGGCTATCTCGACGTGCAGACGCGGCCAGAGCGGCGCAACGCGGTGAAGCTGTTGATGTTCTTCGATGTCGGCGGCTCGATGGACGACCACATCAAAAGCGTCGAGGAGCTGTTCTCGGCCGCCCGCGCCGAATTCCGCCAGCTCGAATATTTCTATTTCCACAACTGCCTCTATGAGGGCGTGTGGAAGGACAATCGCCGCAGGCATGCCGAGGTGATTCCGACCTTCGACCTGCTTCACAAATACGGTCCGGACTACAAGGTGATCGTCGTCGGCGACGCCTCGATGAGCCCTTACGAGATCGCTCACCCCGGCGGTTCGGTCGAGCACTGGAATCCGGAGGCGGGCAGCGTCTGGCTCGGCCGTCTGCTGCAGCAATGGCCGAACGCGGTATGGCTGAACCCCGAAGATCCCAAGAACTGGGGCTACACCCATTCGGTTGCGATGATCCGCGACATTTTCGGCGGCCGCATGTTCCCGCTGACGCTGGCCGGGCTGGAGGGCGCGACCAAGCAGCTTTCAAGAAAGCACTGAAAGACCGACAGGAGATCCGATGACCTGCTTCCTCTGCCTGCAATGCGGCGTCCAGTTCGCGGCGACAGAGACGCCGCCAGAACATTGCCCGATCTGCGAGGACGAGCGCCAATATGTGCGCTGGGAGGGCCAAGCGTGGATCACGCCGGAGGAACTTGCCGAAGGACACCGGCTTGTTATGAAGGACGATGCCGGCGTTCTCGGCTTCGGCATCGAGCCGCGCTTCGCCATCGGCCAACGGGCGCTGCTGGCGCAGACGCCGCACGGCAACGTGCTGTGGGACTGCGTTTCGATGGTCAGCGACGAGGCGGTGGCCGAGATCAACCGCCGCGGTGGCCTGGCGGCGATCGCCATCTCGCACTGCCACTATTATTCGGTGATGGCCAGTTGGAGCGAGGCGTTTGGCGGCGTGCCGATTTATCTCCATGCCGACGACCGCCAATGGATCATGCGACCGCACAAGGCGATCGTCAGTTGGGAAGGCGAGACGCTGGCCATAAACCCTTCGCTGACGCTCATCCGCTGCGGCGGCCACTTTGCCGGCGGTCAGGTGCTGCACTGGAAACGCGATGTCGGCGACGTCTTGCTGGCCGGCGATATCTTGCAGGTGACGCCGACGCGCCACCATGTCAGCTTCATGTACAGCTATCCGAACTACATTCCGCTCAATGCAGCGGCCGTGCGCCGCATCGCGGCGGCACTGGAGCCATTCGCGTTCGACCATATCTATGGTGCATGGTGGAACCAGAATGTCATCGGGGGCGCAAAAGCGGCGTTCGCTGCTTCGGTCGATCGCTATCTCAGGGCGATCGCATAAAGATCACGATCGAAAATGCGGGCAAATCGCGTAACAAATGCCTATCTTGGTGCGAATATGAGGTTGCAATCCGCGCATGGTCCCGAACCTCCGGTTCGGAAAGGATCATGCGCAAAACCAAAGTACTACAGCGTCCTTTGCGCGTCCGATGGGCGCGCGGCGCTGTAGTGGCGAGCCGGCAAGGCTGAGGAGATCGAATGGACACCCACACCTACCCTGTAACCCGCACCGACGCCGAATGGCGCGCCCGGCTGACGCCGGAGCAGTATGCCGTCATGCGCGGCCACGGCACCGAGCGGCCGGGAAGTTGCGCTTTGCTCTACGAGAAGCGCGCCGGCACCTTTTCCTGCGTCGGCTGCGACCAGCCTTTGTTTGAATCCAAGCTGAAGTTCGAGAGCGGCACCGGCTGGCCGAGCTTCAACGACCCGGTGCCGGGTTCGGTCGAAAACACCGTCGACCGCAGCTACGGCATGGTTCGCACCGAATGCCATTGCGCCCGCTGCGGCAGCCATCTCGGCCATGTCTTCGAGGACGGCCCGCCGCCGACCGGCCTGCGCTATTGCATCAACGGCGTGGCGCTGAAATTCGAGCCGGCGGCCTGAACCGAAATTCGATTGAATGAATGAAAAGGGCGGCTGCGGCCGCCCTTTTCATTGCCCCCCGGCCGAACCCGGCGAACGCGGTGGGCGCCCGTGTCCGCTCTCAGACCACGACCGTCAGGATCAGCCATAATGTGGCGCCGAGCGTCATCAGTGAGGCCTTGGCGCCACCGGCCTTTTCCGTGGTTCGCCATACGGAAAAGGTCAGAAAGAGGTTGTAGGGCACCGGTGCGAAATGCACCGCCAGAACCAGCGCCAGCGGCAGCTTCAGTCCGAGCAGGACGATCGCGGCCACCAGAGATGCGACGTTGAGCGCCGTGCCGACAAGAACAAGGTCGCGCCAGAACAGCCGGTCGAGCGGCACCTGGCCTTGCCAGCGTGAGCGGAAAAAGGAGCCGATACCCTCTGGCAACACCGGATGTCTATCCCTGCCTCAGGACTTCGGTTACCGCGCGCTCGAAACGCGAACATTCGGTCACCAGCCAGTCGGCCATGGCTGGCCAGTTGTCCTCGGCATAGCAGTTCACCCGCCACATCGAATTGATGCCGAGATCCTCGCAACTCTGTTCCGGCCTGAGCTTCAGCCGGGCTTCGATATCAGGCTGGAACGGTTTCAACCGCGACCACGCTTGCGTGGCGCCGAACTTCTCGTTGCGGCCGAAGAAGACGCCGACCTGGCTCTGCGCCGGCGCGACATACATGGAAAGGACCAAGGCGAAATCGGGCAGCCCGCGCTGCCAGAACCAGGGTCCGCGCCTCGCCATCAGAGCCCTTTCTTCCGGATGCCGCTCGGCGAACAGCGTCCAGAAGCCGCGCTGGCGGAATTCAGAGGCGCGGCGGGCGCCGAAGTCGAATTCGCTCATGGCTCGATGCTCGCTCCGGCATCATGCTCGGCCGGAGACTGTTTCGAAATTCGCTCCGGCGAGTCATATGGTGGTGGTTTCGAGAACCGGAGCGGAGCGTACTTAAAGTACGTGAGCTCAGTTCTACTGCATTGCAGTAGAACTAGGGAAGCGCAGAAAACGCCACCAGATGGCCGCCGGAGTAGAATTTCCAGACGGTCTCTACACCATGCCGAGTGCGGCCTTGTACAGATCGAGGATGGTTTCCTCTTCCTGACGCTCGGCCTGGTCCTTCTTGCGCAGCCGGATGATCGTGCGCATCGCCTTGGTGTCGAAGCCTGTGCCCTTGGCCTCGGCGAACACTTCCTTGATGTCGTCGGAAATGGTCTTCTTCTCTTCCTCGAGCCGCTCTATGCGCTCGATGAAGGCACGCAGCTGGCCGGCGGCAACAGTCTGGCTGGTATCGGTGATATCGTCGGCCATATTTTTCTCCACATCGTTTCTGCGCCGCGACTCGGGATGCATGCAGCGGCGAATTGAGCGGGCTCGATGCCCGACCGCCGGCGGCGGGTCAAGCTGTTATCGATGATCGAACTGACGCTGCCGCCACGATGCGGACAGCGATCCCCCAGGAAGGTATCAATTAGCTGAAAGCGATCAGCAGATCCTTGGCATCGATCTGGTCGCCTGCCTTGACCAGCACCTCGGCGACCGTGCCGTCGCGCTCGGCATGCAGCGCCGTCTCCATCTTCATCGCTTCGATGGAAAGCAGCACGTCACCGGCCTTCACAGCCTGGCCGGCAGCCACCGAAAGCGCAGAAACGACGCCCGGCATCGGTGCGCCGACATGCGCCTCGTTGCCGGGTTCGGCCTTGCGGCGGGCCTTGGCGGCGGACGCGCCATGCGCCCGGTCGGGCACCTTGACACGGCGCGGCTGGCCGTTGAGCTCGAAGAACACGGTGACCATGCCCTTCTCGTCGACATCGCCGATGGCCAGGCACCGCACCACCAGCGTCTTGCCCTTCTCGATGTCGACGAAGATCTCGTCTTCCGGCTTCATGCCGTAGAAATACGTCGGCGTCGGCAGCACGCTGACCGGCCCATAGGTTTCCTGCGCGCCGGCGAAATCCGTGAACACCTTCGGATACATCAGCCACGAGGCGAATTCGAATTCCGACAGCTTGCGCTCGAGCTTCTCCTCGATTTCCTTGCGGTTGGCCTTGAGGTCGGCTGGCTTGAGCAGCGAGCCGGGCCGCACCGTGATCGGCTTGTCGCCTTTGAGCGCCTTCCTCTGCAGCGCCACCGGCCACCCGCCTGGCGACTGGCCGAGGTCGCCGCGCAGCATCGAGACGACCGAATCCGGGAAGGCGATATCCCTATCCGGGTTTTCGACATCGGCAACGGTCAGGTCCTGGCTGACCATCATCAATGCCATGTCGCCGACGACCTTGGACGACGGCGTCACCTTGACGATGTCGCCGAACATCAGATTGACGTCGTGATAGGTCTGCGCCACCTCGTGCCAGCGCGTCTCCAATCCGAGCGAGCGAGCCTGTTCCTTCAGATTGGTGAACTGGCCGCCCGGCATCTCGTGCAGATAGACTTCCGAGGCCGGCCCCTTGAGGTCGCTTTCGAAGGCGGCGTACTGGTTGCGCACCGCTTCCCAGTAGAACGAGATCTTCCTGATCCATTGCGGGTCGAGACCGGGGTCGCGTTCGGTGCCCTTCAGCGCCTCGACGAGTGAGCCAAGGCATGGCTGCGAGGTGTTGCCGGAGAAGGCATCCATCGCCGCGTCTATGGCGTCGACGCCGCTTTCCACCGCCGCCAGCACCGTCGCCGCCGACAGGCCCGACGTGTCGTGGGTGTGGAAATGGATCGGCAGGTCGGTCGCCTCGCGCAGCGCCTTGAACAGCACGCGTGCTGCGGAAGGCTTCAGCAGGCCGGCCATGTCCTTGACGGCGATGATGTGGGCGCCGGCCGCCTGCAATTCCCCGGCCAGGCCGACATAGTATTTGAGGTCGTATTTCGCCCGAGCCGGATCGAGGATATCGCCGGTGTAGCAGATCGCCGCTTCGATCAGCTTGCCCTCGGCTCCGACCGCATCCATGGCGACGCGCATGTTGTCGACCCAGTTCAGGCAATCGAAGACCCGGAACAGGTCGATGCCACCGCTTGCTGCCTGCTTGACGAAATGCTGCACGACATTGTCGGGATAGTTGGTGTAGCCGACGCCATTGGCACCGCGCAGCAGCATCTGCAACAGCAGATTGGGCGCCGCCTCGCGCACCAGCGACAGCCGCTCCCACGGATCCTCGGTGAGGAAGCGCATCGCGACGTCGAAGGTGGCGCCACCCCAGCATTCCAGCGATAGAAGCTGCGGCAAGGCACGCGCATAGGCACCGGCGATGCCGGCAATGTCATGCGTGCGCATGCGCGTCGCCAGCAGCGATTGATGGCCATCGCGCATCGTCGTGTCGGTGACCAGAACCTCCTTCTGATCGCGCATCCAGGCGGCGAACTTCTGCGGGCCCAGCACATCCAGCTTCTGCTTGCTGCCGCCGGGCACATTGCCGTTGAGGTAAGGCACCACGGGTGCCGCGGCGTCGGCCTTCGGCTGCGGCCGGCCGCGCGTCTCGGGATGGCCGTTGACGCTGACGTCGGCGAGATAGTTGATGAGCTTGGTGGCGCGGTCCTGGCGCTTGACCTGCTGGAACAGTTCCGGCGTCGTGTCGATGAACTTGGTCGTGTAGGAATTGTCGGCGAAGCTCGGATGGTTGATGATCGCTTCGAGGAAGGTCAAATTGGTGGCGACGCCGCGGATGCGGAACTCGCGCAGCGCCCGATTCATGCGGGCGATCGTCTCGGCCGGCGTCGGCGCCCACGCCGTCACCTTCTCCAGCAGCGGATCGTAGAAGCGGGTGATGACCGCGCCCGAATAAGCGGTGCCGCCGTCGAGGCGGATGCCGAAGCCCGTCGCGCCGCGATAGGCGGTGATGCGGCCGTAATCGGGGATGAAATTGTGCTCGGGATCTTCCGTGGTGATACGGCACTGCAGCGCGTGGCCGTTCAGCCTTATGTCCTTCTGCGCCGGCACGCCTGATTCCGGTGTGCCGATGGCAAAGCCGTCGAGGATATGGATCTGCGCCTTGACGATATCGATGCCGGTCACCTGCTCGGTGACGGTGTGCTCGACCTGGATGCGCGGGTTGACCTCGATGAAATAGAATTTGCCGGTGTCGGCATCCTGCAGGAACTCGACCGTGCCGGCGCCGATATAGCTGGTCTCGCGGGCGATCTTGAGCGCATGGCCGCAAAGCTCCTCGCGCTGCGACATTTCGAGATAGGGCGCCGGCGCCCGCTCGACGACCTTCTGGTTGCGGCGCTGGATCGAACAGTCGCGCTCGAACAGGTGCACGGCATTGCCATGGGTATCGCCCAGCACCTGCACCTCGACATGGCGGGCGCGTTCGATCAGCTTTTCGAGATAGACCTCGTCCTTGCCGAAGGCGGCTTTCGCCTCGCGCTTGCCTTCGGTGACTTCACGGGCAAGGTCGGCTTCGGCGCGGATGGCCCGCATGCCGCGGCCGCCGCCGCCCCATGATGCCTTCAGCATCACCGGATAGCCGATTTCCTTGGCTAGTGTCTTGACCGTCTCCATGTCATCCGGCAACGGATCGGTGGCGGGGATCACCGGCACGCCGACCTCGATGGCGAGATTGCGCGCCGCGACCTTGTTGCCGAGCCGCCGCATTGTGTCCGGCCTCGGCCCGATGAAGGTAATGCCGGCTTCGGCACAGGCGTCGGCGAATTCGGGACTTTCCGACAACAATCCGTAGCCGGGATGGATAGCATCGGCACCCGACAGCCTGGCGACGCGGATCACCTCCTCGATCGACAGATAGCTTTCGATCGGCCCCATGTCCTTGGTCAGATGCGGCCCGCGTCCGACCTGGTAGCTCTCGTCGGCCTTGAAGCGATGCAGAGAGTATTTGTCTTCCTCCGCCCAGATCGCCACGGTTTTGAGCCCGAGTTCGTTGGCCGCGCGGAAGACGCGAATGGCGATTTCGGACCGGTTGGCGACGAGGATCTTCGTGATGGCCAAGGACTGGGCTCCAGCGACGGAAGGAAGAGAAATCGGCGCAATGATTAGCGTGAAAATGCTGCAGTGCAAACGAAATTGACGCGCACTTAAACCGATTGAAATAGAAACATTGCGCCAAGGACCCTTCCCATTCCTCCGAACAGCTAAAAAAGAGCCGGCTTTCCGGTTAATGCACGATCATTGCCCGGCTAAGCATCGGCTCCATCGGCCGCCCCTGAACATGACGACGGCAAAAGAAAATGCCCGGCGCGAGGCGCCGGGCATCGGTAAATGGTCTGGAGACTGACGAGCTTACATCTTCTGGACGTAGGTGTACTTGCCGTCGTCGCCCTTCTTCCATTCGTACATGACGTAGCCGGGCAGCGTCGGATCGCCCTTGGCGTCATAGGACAGGTCGCCGAGAACGGTCTTGAAGGGGCCGTTTTCATGCAGCGCCTTGGCAACTGCCTGCGGGTCGTTCGACTTGGCAGCGGTCGCTGCTTCCGCGATCGCCTGCACGGCGGCGTAGGAGTAGAGCGTGTAGGCTTCCGGCTCGAAACCCTGCGCGCGGAACTTCTCGACGAGTTCCTTGTTGGCGGGGATCAGGCGCGGATCCGGGCCGAACGTGTTGAGCGTGCCCGCAACTGCGTCGCCAGCGATCGAAGCCAGTTCGTTCGACACGATGCCATCGCCGGAAACCAGCGTTGCCTTGAGGCCCTGGTCGGCCGCCTGACGGATGATCAGGCCGGCTTCGGTGTGCAGGCCGCCCCAATAGATGATGGAAACGCCGGCTTCCTTCATCTTGGCGATCAGCGCCGAGAAGTCCTTGTCGCCGACATTGATGCCTTCATACATGACTTCCGTCACGCCCTTGGCGTTCATCGCCTTCTTGGTTTCGTCGGCAAGGCCCTGACCGTAGGTGGTCTTGTCGTGAAC